>DATDKQ010000165.1:0-14378 GCA_036519915.1 Solirubrobacterales bacterium
ATCGAGGTCTCCGTCAAATCCAGCCTGGCTCAAAACGAGCGGCTCAACGGAAGGGCCGCGAGGCCACCGTGATTCTTTGTCGCGGGCCACTGAGACTCTGATGCAGACGGCCGCAATCGTGCGCCGCAGCGCTGGGCAACCGCAGGCTGCATCCGAGCTCTCTCAGACGCTCGCGCACGTCGAGGACACTCTCACCGATCTGTCGGCCGGCGTGGTACGGATCGCGCGGACGATCGGCGACGAGGACTCGCGGCCAGGTGACGTGTCGTGGCGCCTGCATGCCCTTCATCACGCGCTACACGCGGCGCGCGACCTCTGCGCCGGAGCCAGAAACGCCGCTACCAGCGCCGACGAACGCATTGCCGGATCCGGGCGTGCGGCATGAACGAGCGCCGCCCGAGCGTGAGCAGGTTCGCGTGGCTGCTGCCCCTGGCAGTCTTCGCAGTGCTGTTGGCGGTGATGCCTTCGAATGATCAGCGCCCAGACAAGGTGCCGTTCAGCGAGGTTCTGACACGCATCGAGCAGCGCGAGATCACGCGAGTCGAACTACGCACGCGCGACAACACACTCAGGGCATGGGCCGCCGACGACACCCGATATGAGAGCGGATATCCACCGGATTACGGCCGCGAGCTGGTCGCCAAGCTGCGGACCCATGACGTCCCCTTCAGCGTCCAGGGATCGAAGGGCAGTGCCTGGACCTCCGTAGCCATGTTCGTGCTGCCCTTCGCCCTGTTCGTGGGATTGTGGATCTTGCTGTCGCGCCGCATGCACGCGGGCGGCTCCGGCCTGGCCTCATTCGGTCGGTCAAAGGCCCGCCGGGTCTCGCCGGACACACCGAAGATCACCTTCCGTGACGTCGCCGGGGTCGACGAGGCGGTGGAGGAGCTTCACGAGATCAAGGAGTTCCTCGAGAACCCAAAGAAGTTCCAGGCGCTCGGCGCGCGGATCCCGAAGGGCGTGCTGCTCTACGGCCCGCCCGGCACCGGCAAGACGCTGCTGGCCCGCGCGGTGGCCGGCGAGGCCGGCGTGCCGTTCTTCTCGATCTCCGGCTCGGATTTCGTGGAGATGTTCGTCGGCGTCGGCGCCTCGCGTGTGCGCGACCTCTTCGAGCAGGCGAAGCAGAACTCCCCCTGCATCATCTTCATGGACGAGATCGACGCCGTCGGCCGCCACCGCGGCGCCGGCATGGGCGGCGGCCACGACGAGCGCGAGCAGACCCTCAACCAGCTGCTCGTCGAGATGGACGGCTTCGAGATGAAGGACAACATCATCCTGATCGCCGCCACCAACCGGCCGGACATCCTCGACCCGGCGCTGCTGCGGCCGGGGCGCTTCGATCGTCAGGTCGTCGTCGACCGCCCGGATCGCAAGGGCCGCAAGCAGATCCTCGAGGTGCACACCCGCGGCAAGCCGCTCGCGCAGAACATCGACCTCGATGCCCTCGCCGGCCAGACGCCCGGCTTCACCGGCGCCGATCTGGCGAACCTGATCAACGAGGCAGCGCTGCTTACGGCCCGATCGAGCAAGCGCGAGATCACCATGCTCGAGCTCGAGGAGGGGATCATGCGAGTGATCGCCGGCCCCGAGAAGAAGAGCCGGGTCATGTCCGAGAAGGAGCGGCTGGTCACCGCCTACCACGAGCTCGGCCACGCGATCGTCGGGCACCTGCTTCCGAACTCCGACCCCGTTCACAAGGTGTCGATCATCAGCCGCGGCCAGGCCCTCGGCTACACGATCTCCCTCCCGACCGAGGACAAGTTCCTCACGACGCGCGCGGAGCTCAACGACACGATGGCGATGACCCTCGGCGGGCGCGCCGCGGAGGAGATCGTCTTCGGCGAGATCACCACCGGCGCCTCCAACGACCTGGAGAAGGTCACCGAGACCGCCAAGCAGATGGTGATGCGCTTCGGCATGTCCGAGCGCCTCGGGCCCCGCGTCTTCGGCCACGACCGTTCAATGCCGTTCCTGGGCCGCGAGTTCTCCGCCGAGCCGGATTACTCGGACGAGGTCGCGCGCGAGATCGACGACGAGGTCCGCCGCATCGTGGAGGACGCTCACCAGACCTCCAAGGACATCCTCTCCGAGCACCGGGAGCAGCTCGACACCATCTCGCGGATCCTGCTCGAGCGAGAGACGATCGAGGCGGACGAGTTCATCGCCCTGCTCGAGGGCAAGCCGGAGGACGAGATCTTCGCCGACGAGGAGGAGGCCAAGCCACCCGAGGCCCCGCCCGTCGAGGAGAAGGGCACCGCCCGCGAGGGCGCCCGTCCCCGCCCGCGCCCCCGCCCCGGCCTCGCCGGCGGCAGCGCGGAGATGCGCGACAACCGCTCGTAGCCGTCAGGTTCACGCAAAAATCGGCAATGAAGGGGGCCGGTCCAGTCGGCGGAGGGGATTCGAGGGCATCCGAGGGTTCTGGTCAGTTCGCATCGCTATAGCGCGCCAAAGTGACCAAAACCTGTCTCGTGGCGATACTTGGGCTGTGATCCGCGTCCGCCCAGTCCATCCCTCCTTCATTGCCGGTGTTCTCGCTGCTTTCACCCTCGTCAGCTGCGGCAACAAGGGCTCGAACGTCAACCCGAGCGGCTCCCAGCGGGCCGTCGACGAGGCGCAGGCCGCCTTCCGCCAGGCTCAAGCGTCAGGCCTGGACCTGAGCACCGGCCCCTGCATCTCCGAGAGTCTCCCGTCCCTACCCGACTGGGTCGCGGACGTAGCCCACGACCCGCGCCAGCCGATCGACGACGAGCCGGCGAACCAGTGCCAGCGCTACCGCTCGGGAGAGGCACATCACTTCGTCGAGCTCAACATCGACGGCCAGCTGATCCGCGCGGAGTAGCCAATGGGCGCCCGGATCATGGGAATCGTGAACGTGACCCCCGACTCGTTCTCGGACGGCGGCGAGTTCCTCGATCCGGGGCGGGCCATCGATCATGGACGGGAGCTGGCGGCCGAGGGGGCGGATGTCCTCGATGTCGGCGGAGAGTCCACCCGGCCGGGGGCGGAGGGGGTGACGGCCGAGGAGGAGCTCGCGCGCGTGGCACGCGTGGTGGAGGCGCTCGCCGGCGACAACGGCCCGGCGGTCTCGATCGACACCTCGAAGTTCGCGGTCGCGGAAGCAGCCCTGGGCCTCGGGGCAACGATGGTGAACGACGTCACCGCGCTGCGGGCCGAGCCCGATCTGGCCGGGCTGTGCGCCGAGCGCCGCTGCGAGGTCGTGCTCATGCATATGCTCGGCGACCCGCGGACGATGCAGGAGAACCCGGTCTATGAGGACGTCGTCGACGACGTCAAGGCGTTCCTGTCGGAACGCATCGAGTTCGCGGTCTCACAGGGGATCGAGGAGAAACGGATCTGGGTCGATCCCGGGATCGGGTTCGGCAAGACCGTGGAGCACAACCTCGAGCTTCACCGGCGGCTTCGGGAGCTCGCCGAGCTCGGCCGGCCGATCGCCTTCGGCTCGTCCCGCAAGAGCTTCATCGGCAAGCTGACCGGGGCCGAGGTCGATCAGCGGCTGGGAGGCTCGATCGCCTCCAACGTGATCGCCTTCGCCAACGGCGCCGGCATGCTGCGGGTCCACGATGTCGCGCCGATGCGCCAGGCGCTGACGGTGGCGGAGGCGATTGTCGACCCCGGCCCCGTCTAGATCCGGCTTCGCCATCAAACGGGTTGCTCTTCGCTCCCGCATCTGACGGGTCACGCCTGGCGGCGCGCCCTAGCATCTACCCTTGCATCTACGCATCTACGAACTCCCGAATCAGCGTGTTGACCCGGTCCGGGCGCTCGTAGGGCACCCAGTGGCCGGCCCCGGGCACGATCTCCACGCGCAGGCGCGGCACCCATTCGCTCAGCCCCCGAGTCAGGGAGGGAAGCAGCGCCGTGTCGTTCGCACCCCAGATCACCAGAGTCGGTACCTCGACCGTCTGGGAGGTGAACCTGCTTGCGTACTCCTCGGGCACGCCGCCGCCGGCGACCTGGTCGCCCATGCGAGCGGCCCGGTAGTAGTTGAGGCCGCCGCGCAGCGCCCCGGGCTGCGACCAGGCCTCGTGGTAGACCGCGCGGTCGGCATCGGAGAGCTCGGCGCCACTCCCGCCGATGCGCCGCATGATGTTGTCCACCATCGAGTAGTCGTTCGCGGCGAGCATCTCCTCAGGCTCCGGTGAGGGCTTCGAGAGCTCGACCATGTAGTTGACGGCATCGCGCTGCTTCGGGCTCTCCCGCAGGTCGCGGTTCCAGGTGAAGGGCGGGGGAGCGTCGATGATCACCAGCCGCTCGAGCATCTCCGGGTGTTTGAGGGCGAAGGCCCAGGAGACGATCCCGCCCCAGTCGTGGCCGACCAGGGTGACCGGCGCCAGGTCCAGCTCCTCGACCAGCCCGACGATGTCGCGGAGCAGATGGCGCATTCGGTAGGCCTCGGGATCCTCGGGCTTGCAGGAGAGGTTGTAGCCCCGCATGTCGGGGGCGTAGACCGCGTGGTCGTTGCCGAGATCGGCGAGCTGCTCCCTCCACAGGAACCAGAACTGTGGGAAGCCGTGCAGGAAGAGCAGCGGCTTGCCCTCGCCGCGGCTCACGTAGTGCACCCGGCACTCCTCGAGGTCGGCGTAATGATGCTGAAGCTCAGGCTCCACGAGCGCGACACCCTTTCACGACCCGCTACTTTGGCGGCAATGGACGAATCCGCACACCCCTCCGTGCAAGTCGAGATCCGCGGCCTCTCCATATTTACGCACCACGGCGTCAGCGACGCCGAGCAGGAGGTCGGCCAGCGGCTGGAGTTCGACCTGACGTTCGACGTGCCCGACAGCGACGCGGTGCTGACCGACCGCGTCGAGGACACCGTCGACTACTCGCAGGTCTGCGACATCGTCGCCCTCGCGGCCACGGAGAGGAGCTACCGCACCCTCGAGCGCCTCTGCCACGTCGTTGCGGAGCGGCTGATGGAACGCTTCGACTGCGACTCGGTCCAGGTGCGCGCGGCGAAGCCCGAGCCGCCCGTCCCGTATCCGGTTCAGGAGGCGGGCGTGGAGGTCACTCTGGAGCGCTCCCTGGACCGCGAGTCCGACGACGAGGACGGCGTCTGACCGAGGGGGGCCGCGTTGGCTATCTCGGGCTCGGCTCGAACGTCGGCGAGCGCGAGTCCCAGCTGCGCGGGGCGATCGACGATCTGCGTGCGCACGGGGTGGAGGTCGAGGCGGTCTCGTCGCTTTACGACACCGAGCCGGTCGGCGAGATTCTCGACCAGCCGGACTTCCTCAACGCCGCCATTCGGATCCGGACCTCGCTCGAGCCGACGCAGCTGCTCGACGTCTGCAAGGCAATAGAGGCCGAGCTCGGGCGAGCCTCGGGCGGATCCCGCCACGGGCCCCGCCCGATCGACATCGACCTCCTGCTCCTCGGCGATGTCGAGATGAGCACCGACCACCTCACCCTTCCGCACCCCGAGGTCACTTCGAGACGCTTCGTTCTGGCGCCCCTGCTCGAGCTCGACCCTGAGCTCCGTCTGCCCGACGGCACCGAGCTGCAGGCAGCGCTCGACGGCCTGGGATCCGGCCAGCGCGTGGACCGGGTGGCGCCGCCGCCCTAGCGCCGAAGCCCAGCGAGCCAGTCCGCCGGGAAGATCTGCGGTGTCCGGCCGGGGAACTCGGGCACGACCCGCATCGCCATCTCGCCGCAGGGCCTCCCCTCGATGAACGGCCGCAGGTCGTCGAAGCTCATCAGGAGCCGCAGGCTGGGAGCGATCTGGTAATCGGCCGCGTTCGGCTGTGGTCCTCCGATCACCCCGTCCGCGATCCAGGCGTCGATCCGGTCGAGGTCCGCGCGCAGTGAGGACAGATCGGCACTCACATTCGCGTCCGTGGAACCGTTCATCCGCGCCGCGATCGCCACGAGCGGGCCGCCGGTCTTGACCGCGAGCCCTACGGGCACACCGAGCCATCCTATGACTGCCGGGATAATCCCGCCGATGCTGCTCGCCGTCGACGTCGGCAATACGCAGACCCACCTGGGCGCCTTCGATGGGGAGGACCTGGCGCGGGACTGGCGCCTGACCACCGCCCCGAGCGCCACGGCGGACGAGCTGGCGGCGACGATCTCCGATCTGCTCTCCCTCGAGGGGCTCAGCTTCGGGTCGCTGGACGGGGCGATCGTCTCGACAGTGGTTCCCCAGCTCGGCCCGGAGTACAAGGAGCTCACCGAACGGCACACCGGGAAGCGATGCCTCCTCGTCGGACCCACGCTCAAGACGGGGATGCCGATTCTGGTCGACAACCCGCACGAGCTTGGCGCCGACCGTTTGGTCAACGCGGTTGCGGCCCACGCGAAGGTGAAGGGCGCCTGCGTCACCGTCGATTTCGGCACCTCGACCAACTTCGACGTGGTCTCCGGAGCGGGCGAGTACCTCGGCGGCGTGATCGGGCCCGGGGTCGAGGTCTCGCTCGAGGCGCTCACCGCGCGGGCGGCCAAACTGCCGCGGATTGACCTCTCCTCTCCCGAGGCGGCCATCGGGAAGCACACCACCGCGGCGATCAAATCGGGTTTCGCCTATGGCTTCGCGGGCCTGGTCGACGGGATCGATCGGCGTCTGGACGATGAGTTGGGGGAGAAGGCGACCTTCATCGCCACCGGCGGTCTGGCGCACACGATTGCGCCGCTCTGCGAGACGATCGACGAGGTCGACGAGCTGCTCACACTGCGTGGCCTGCGGCTGATCTACGACCGCAATAGGGACACCTAACCTTCGAGGCGTGCAGCCGCCAATCACATCCCCGTTCCGCATCGGGGAGGTCGAGATCGCCAACCGCGTTCTGCTCGCTCCCCTGGCCGGGATCGGCAACTGGTTCGTGCGCCTGCAGGCGCGGCGGCACGGAGCGGGGATGGCCGTCTCGGAGATGGTCTCGAGCTTCGGGCTCCACTACCGCAACGAACGCACCCTGCGGGAGCTGCTTCGACTCCATCCCGAGGAGCACCCGGTTTCGATCCAGCTCTTCGGCCAGGACCCTGAGGTGATGCGCTCCGCCGCGGCGATCGTTGCCGAGGCCGGCGCCGACCTGATCGACATCAATATGGGTTGTCCGGTGCGCAAGGTCTGCAAGACCGGCGCTGGAGCGGCGCTGCTCACCGACCACGACCTCGCCGTCCGGATCGCCTCGGCCGCCCGCGAGGGCGGCGGAATCCCGGTCACCGTCAAGCTTCGCTCGGGACTTCGCCCCGGCGGTCGAGAGGGATTCGATCTCGCGCTGCGGCTCGTCGAGGACGCGGGCGTCTCCGCGATCGGCTTCCACCCGCGGTCGGCGGCCACCCATCACAAGGGTCAGCCCGATTACGGCCTGGCACGCGAGCTGTCCGAGCGGCTCGAGGTCCCGATGATCATCTCGGGCGGCCTCGACACGGCGAAGGATGCCGTGCACGCCTATGAGGCGTCGGGCGCCGACGCCGTGATGATCGCTCGCGGCTCGCTCGGCAACCCCTGGATCTTCGAGCAGCTGACGGGTCGCCGCGGCGCCGATGCCGAGCCGGACGAGGTGATCGCCGAGCTGCTCTGGGTGATCGACAGGGCCGAGGAGCATCTCGGGCCGGAGCGAGCGGCTCGGTATCTGCGCAAGTTCTACCCCTGGTACCTGGAACGGCTTGGCGCCGATAAAGAGGTCGCCGACGCCCTCCAGCAGAGCGAGGACGTGTATGAGGCTCGACACCTCGCCCGGGGCCTTGCCGGGCTCCCGAGAGTGGTAGCCGCCTAGTCGTCCACACTTCTGTTCGGCCGAACCGGCGCCGGATATCCTGGGCGGGCTCACGGAAGAGCCAGGGGAAGGGAAATTTCCATGATCAAGAAGCGCTCCATTCAGTTGGCGTTCCTCGCCTGCGCGGGATGCGTCTCGCTCTGGCTCCTCGGGCTGCCCGCGGCGGCAGGGGCGAAGACGAAGGAGGCCAGCTTCATTCAATGCGTAAGCGCGGCGGTCGCCATCCCCGACGGTCCGGTGGACAGCACGGCCCCCAATCCGGCCGCGTCCTTCGCGGTGGCTGTCAAGGTGCCGAAGGTCAAGGGCAGGCCACAGGACGGTGTGGTGACGGCATTTCATTCCGTGGGCGTGCGGATCACGCACACGGACGTCAGTGACCTGGCTCTATTCCTGGTTTCGCCGGGCGGCCGGGCGGTGGCGCTCGCCACCTATCGCGACCAGAGCAGCAATCTCGACAGCGATCGCCAACCTTCGCCCAGCGGCGACGGCTACGGCTCCGGTGCGATGAATTGCTCGGGATCGCGGGTGGACTTCGGGGATGGGTTCTCGACGTCAATCACCACGCCGGGGAATACCGGACTCGACACGCCGATCACAGGAGCCTTCAGGCCTGAACAACCCCTGAGCACGTTCGTCGGCGGGCCAGCGGCCGGCTTCTGGACCTTGATCGTCCAGGACGTCCAGGCCCAGGACGTGGGTCAGATCAACGCCCTCTCAATGAGTTTCACGTACCGCTACAAGGCGAAGAAGAAAAAGAAGAGGCGGTAGGGATGGACCTGCCTGCCCGCGTGGCGGCGTGGCGCGAGCGCGGGAGGGACGAGGAGGTTCGCGGCCGCCGCATCCACCTCTTCGAGCACGAGGGGAGCGAGCCCCTCCTGATCTTCCTACACGGCTTCCCTTCGAGCTCGTATGACTGGCGAGCGCTCCTGGACCTGGAAACCGAGAATGCCGTCCTGGCTCCGGACTTTCTCGGCTTCGGGCTCTCCGAGAAGCCGCGGGATCACGACTACACGCTGCACTGGCAGGCCGACATGGTCGAGGAGCTCGTCCGGCGACAGGACCAACATGAAACGGGTCACTCCTCGCCTTCGGCTGCGGAGCGCCCTCGCACAAAGGCCTTCATCGTCGCCCATGACATGGGCACCTCAGTGGCGACGGAGCTGATGGCCCGGGACCTCGAGGGCGCGCTCCAGATGGAGGTCACCGGCGCCCTCCTGCTGAACGGCTCGATGATCCAGGATGCCGCCAGTCCGACGCTCGGCCAGCGTCTCCTCCGCAGCGCCGTCGGACCGCTCTTCTCCCGGCTTTCGAGCGAACGCTTCTTCCGCCAGCAGTTCGGCTCCATCTTCTCGCAGGGCCATCCGCTCACCGACGAGGAAGCGAAGGACCAGTGGGCTCTCGTCTGCGCTGGGGGAGGTCGCACCATCGCGCACAAGACGATTCGCTATATGGAGGAGCGCTTCCGGCACGCCGAGCGCTGGCACGGCGCCCTGACGGATTGGCCCAAGCCGCTCTCGCTGGCGTGGGGAATGCTTGATCCGGTGGCGACGGAGCGGGTTCTCGACGCCGTTTTGGAGCTCCGGCCGGCGGCCGCGCTGACTCGCTACGACGACCTCGGCCACTACCCACAGATCGAGGATCCCGGGCGCGTCGCGGACGCGTTGCGTCAGGCGCTGAACGCCTGAGAAATAGGCCCTCGACCACCTCTCGGGGCGGCGCTATACTGGCGCGCTCCGCCCGGACCGGCCCGTGTTTCCATCACGTCGGTGCGGGCTCATTTTTCGCCGTAGAGCAGGGATTTCCGGCGTAGAGCAAACCCAGAAACGAGAAGGAATCGAGGAGAGTTGGCACGCGAGACATTGATCACCCCTGAGGGGCTCGAGAAGCTCAAGGAGGAGCTCGAGTACCTGGAGAACGACAAGCGCCGCGAGGTCGCTGACCGGATCAAGCAGGCGCGCGAGTTCGGGGACATCGCGGAGAACTCCGAGTACGACGACGCCAAGAACGAGCAGGCGATGCTCGAGCAGCGGATCGCGTCCCTCCAGGACCGGCTGCGGCGTGCCGCGGTGATCGACAACAAGCACATCGACACCGAGACCGTCGGCGTCGGCGCCGTCGTCCACGTGAAGGACCAGAAGTCCGGGAAGTCGCAGAAGTTCCAGATCGTCGGATCGGCGGAGGCCGACCCGACCGAGCAGAAGCTGTCGAACGAGTCGCCGATCGGCAAGGCCCTGCTCGGCAGCAAGAAGAACGAGGTCGTGACCGTCGAGACGCCGCGCGGCGCCAAGAAGAAGCTCAAGATCACCAAGATCGAAACTTCCTAGCTCGCAATAGGCTCCGGCCGTGAGCGAGGAGCCACCCCGTGAGACATCTGACCTGCTCGCCGAGCGGCGCGCCAAGCTCCAACGGCTGCGCGAGGCCGGAATCGAGCCGTACCCCCACGGCTTTCCGGATCGGACCGAAATTGCCGCGGTGCGCGAATCCCATGAGGGAATCGAGCCGGGTGAGGAGACCAGCGACCGATATCGCGTCGCTGGCCGCCTCATCGCGAAGCGCGAGCACGGCAAGTCCGCCTTCCTCGACCTGATCGACGGCACCGGGCAGATCCAGGTCCAGGCGCGCGTCGATGAGCTCGGCGATGCGTATGAGGGCCTGCTCGCCCTGGACGTCGGGGACATCCTCGGCATCGAGGGGTCCGTGTTCGCGTCCCGTCGCGGCGAGCTCACGATCCGGGCCGAGGCCTGGGAGCTGCTCTCGAAGTCCCTGCGCCCGCCGCCGGAGAAGTTCCACGGCCTCGAGGACGTGGAGACCCGCTATCGCCGCCGCGAGCTCGACCTGATGGCGAACGAGGAGACCCGCGAACTCTTCGTCACCCGGACCCGGACGATCTCCGCGGTGCGCCGCTGGCTCGACTCGCGCGGCTTCGTGGAGGTGGAGACGCCCGTGCTCCAGCCGCTCTACGGGGGCGCGCTCGCCCGGCCATTCGTCACCCACCACAACGCGCTTGATCGCGACCTCTACCTGCGCATCGCGACGGAGCTCTATCTGAAGCGCCTGGTGGTTGGCGGCATCGACAAGGTCTACGAGCTCGGCAAGGACTTCCGCAACGAGGGCATCTCGCACAAGCACAACCCCGAGTTCACGATGCTCGAGTGGTACGAGGCCTACGCCGACTACAACGACGTCGCCGAGGAGCTCGAGGGTCTCGTCTCCGATGTCGCCCAGGAGGTCCTCGGCACGACGAAGATCGAGCGCGATGGCGAAACCATCGACCTGTCGCCGCCTTGGCGGCGGGTGACGCTACGGGATGCGATCAAAGAGCGAACCGGAATCGACGTCATGGAGCACCCCACGCGCGAGCACCTGGCCGAGGCGATGGGCACGAAGCCCGACCAGCAGGAGGGCTGGGGCAAGCTGGTCGACGGCCTCATCTCCAGGGAGGTCGAGCCGACCCTGATCCAGCCGACCTTCGTCGTCGACTATCCGATCGAGCTGTCGCCGTTCGCCAAGCGCCACCGAAGCGAGCAGGGGTTGGTGGAGCGCTGGGAGGCGTTCGTCGGAGGGATCGAGATCTCGAACGCCTTCACCGAGCTCAACGATCCCGACGAGCAGCGGCGCCGCTTCGAGGCGCAGGCCGAGGAGCAGGCCCGGGGGGATGAGGAGACACAGCCGTATGACGAGGTCTTCGTCGAGTCACTGGAGCAGGGGATGCCCCCGACGGGTGGGGCCGGTCTCGGCATCGACCGCCTGGTGATGATCCTGACCGGGGCGAAGAGCCTGCGTGAGGTGCTGCTCTTCCCCGCGATGCGGAACTAGCCGGTCTCGGTCGCCTCGGCGTCGGCCGACTCGGATTCCGCCTCCGGTTCATCGCCGGAGCGGGCGCCGGCCCGGATTACCCGGAACGCCCAGATGAAGGGGATCGAGATCACCGCCAGGACGGCGACGATCGCGGGCCAGACGATCAGTACGCCGATGCCCTGGCGGGAACCCTGATCGCTCCAAACGTGGATCGCCCAGCCGATCCAGGCGCAGACGAGCAGTGAGCCGATGACGATCCCCACCGCCAGCCAGGGGTTGGCGGTCGCCTTCCGCCCCCAGCTCCGTAGCCGGTCCGCTGCTCCCACGCGCGGGACGGTACCGATCCGGGCGGTTCCCTAGACGGACTGCTACCAACTCTCGGCGAGTGGGATTCCACGGTCCGACTCTGCGGTCTTGGGCGGTGGTCGGCGGGGCCACCGCCGAGCAAGCTTCGCTCGATGGAGGCAGGCGGATTCTTCTCACACTACGGCGACTTCTTCGGCCACCCCGTGGGGGCAACACCGATCTCGCGCCTTCGCCAGATCGGCTACATCCGATCGGACAGCGTCTGGATCGTCGGCGAAAACCTGCACTGGACGATGGCCGAGCACAGCACCCCGCCAGAGACGGTCCAGGGCTGGGTGGAGAGTCCCGAGCACCGGAAGTACCTGCTCAAGCGCAGGTTCCGGGACCTCGGAGTCGCTGCCATCCCGGGCACCCCCTACGACGCTGCGCAAACTGACGGCGTCACCGTCGCCACCGAGTACGGCTTCCGGGAATCATGATGCAGACCGGGGCGAGAGCCGCGCGGTTGGACGTGCTTCCCGCACCTTGGGGGGAGTTCGATCCCCACGCACGGAACGTGCCTGGCCGCCGAATCGCCGTGGCTATACTTTGGCTTCGCCGTCCCCCGACAGAACCGGAGGTCAGATCACAGATCGGCAGCCAGGAGCCGATACGGATAGGACCCCCGGTGAGTCTGCGTCCCCTGACCTCTACCTATACGACTTAATCCAGAGCCAATTCAACGATCGCAACGTAGGACCAACCGGACTGCTTGATAGACAGACGAGAGAGCGACTGAATGTTTGAGAGATTCACAGAGAGAGCCCGCCAGGTAGTCGTCCTCGCCCAGGAGGAGGCGCGGACTCTCAAGCACAACTACATCGGCACCGAGCACATCCTGCTCGGTCTTCTCCGCGAGGAGGAGGGCCTCGCTGCCCGGGTGCTCGAGTCCCTCGACATCACCGTCGAGCGCGTCCGCTCACAGGTCGTCCGGATCGTCGGCTCCGGCGAGGAGGTCACCGCCGGCCAGATCCCGTTCACCCCCCGCGCCAAGAAGGTGCTGGAGCTCGCGCTGCGCGAGGCCCTCTCGCTGGGCCACAACTACATCGGCACCGAGCACATCCTGCTCGGCCTGGTCCGCGAGAACGAGGGCGTTGCCGCGCGCATCCTGCTCGACTTCGACGCCGACTCCGAGAAGATCCGCAACGAGGTCATCCGCATGCTCTCCGGCCCCGGCGGTCGTCGCCAGGGCGCCGGCACGGGCGGTGGCGAGGGCAAGAAGTCCTCGAAGCTGCTCGACCAGTTCGGCCGCAACCTGACCAAGCTCGCCGCCGAGGGCAAGCTCGACCCGGTGATCGGCCGCGAGATCGAGATCGAGCGGATCATGCAGATCCTCTCCCGCCGCACCAAGAACAACCCGGTGCTGCTGGGCGAGCCCGGCGTCGGCAAGACCGCCGTGGTGGAGGGCCTGGCCGCCCGGATCACCAACGGCGAGGTCCCCGAGCTGCTCAAGAACAAGCAGATCTACACGCTCGACCTGGCCGCCCTGGTCGCGGGCTCCAAGTACCGCGGAGAATTCGAGGAGCGCCTCAAGAAGGTGATGAAGGAGATCACCCAGCGCGGCGACATCATCCTGTTCATCGACGAGCTTCATAACCTCGTCGGCGCCGGCGCCGCCGAAGGCGCGATCGACGCCGCTTCGATCCTGAAGCCGGCTCTCGCCCGCGGCGAGCTCCAGACGATCGGCGCCACCACACTCGACGAGTACCGCAAGTATCTGGAGCGCGACTCCGCCCTCGAGCGCCGCTTCCAGCAGATCAAGGTCGAGCAGCCTTCGACCGAGGAGACCGTGAAGATCCTCGAGGGCCTGCGGGAACGCTACGAGCAGCACCACCGGGTGAAGATCACCGACGAGGCGCTCGAGGCCGCCGCCGAGCTGGCCGACCGCTACATCTCCGACCGCTTCCTGCCGGACAAGGCCATCGACCTGGTCGACGAGGCCGCCTCCCGGATGCGCATCAAGTCGATGACGCAGCCGCCGGTCTACCGCGATCTCGAGGAGGAGATCGAGCAGACCCGGCGCGAGAAGGAGGCCGCGATCGACGCCCAGGAGTTCGAGAAGGCCGCCAACCTGCGTGACCAGGAGCGCCGCCTCACCAACAAGAAGAAGGAGCTCGAGCACGAGTGGACCTCGGGTGAGGGCGGTGAGCGGCCCGAGGTCGGCGAGGAGGAGATCGCCGACATCGTCGCGATGTGGACCGGCATCCCCGTCTTCAAGCTGACCGAGGCCGAGTCGAAGAAGCTCGTCCGCATGGAGGACGAGCTGCACAAGCGCGTCATCGGCCAGGAGCCGGCGATCACCGCCGTCTCCAAGGCCATCCGCCGCTCGCGCGCCGGGATCAAGGACCCGAAGCGCCCGGCCGGCTCGTTCATCTTCCTCGGCCCCTCGGGAGTCGGCAAGACCGAGCTCGCCCGCACGCTCGCCGAGTTCCTGTTCGGCGACGAGGAGGCGATGGTCCGCATCGACATGTCCGAGTACATGGAGAAGCACGCGGTCTC
>DATDKQ010000166.1:0-2539 GCA_036519915.1 Solirubrobacterales bacterium
AAGGGTTTCGGCCCGGACGGCTTTCGCTTCTTCACCAACTACGAGAGCGCGAAGGGCGACGAGCTGGCGGCGAACCCCCGTGCGGCCCTGGTCATCTACTGGCGCGAGCTCGATCGGCAGGTTCGGATCAGGGGAGAGGTCGAGCGACTTTCGCCCGAGGACTCCGATGCGTACTTCGCGAGCCGGCCTCACGACAGCCAGATCGCCGCCGTGGTCTCGCCGCAGAGCCGTCCAATCGAGCGAGAGGAGCTCGATCGCCGCTACGACGAGCTGGCGGCGGAGCTCGGTGGCTTGGATCCGCAACGGCCCGAGCAATGGGGTGGCTACCTGCTCCGGCCGGACGTGATCGAGTTCTGGCAGGGGCGAGACAGCCGGATGCATGACCGCCTCGTCTACAGGCGCCAGCCGGGCGGCTGGGAGATACAGCGGCTGGCTCCGTAGCGATTTCCGATACCTATACCGCATATCGGTTTGACACGGTACCATATTCAATATGGTTTCGTCAAAGGGACGCCAGCACCTCATCGACCAGGCACTCGTCGGTTATGGAAGGGGAGAAGCCCCTACCGCCCGGCTGCCGGCCCCCCCGACCCAGGCTCGGGGGTTTGAGAAGCGGGACCGCATCTATCGCGCCGCGCAAGAGCGATTTCGCGCCGATGGGGTGGCGGCCACCAAGGTCGAGGACGTGATCGCGGACGCCGATGTCAGTTGGGCGACCTTCTTCCGCTACTTCCCCCGCAAGGGCGATGTGCTGATCGAGGCTGCGGTGCGCCATTTCCACGATCACGTGCGGCCGTCGGTCGAGGCATCGCTGGCGGACCGGCGGCTGAAGATCAGCACCGTCATCCAGCGGTTGCTGATCAGCCTTCTAAAGCCCGCTGACCTGCCAGCCAGTCTTCACGGGGCGGCGCTGCTCGAGATCTTCGCCAACCCGGACAGGTTCGCCGCCCTGGTCGGTGAGGGTCCTGCCCCGCCGGTCACCGTCTTGCTCGAGGAGGTGCTCGCCGAGGGTCAGAGGCGTGGCGAGATTCGCCCCGATCTCGACTCGGCTGTCGCCGCTCTGACCGTGATCGCCGGGACCGTCCTGACCGGGGCACAGGCTGTCGCGACCGGGATGGATCCCAGCGAGCCGGTGAAGGCTTCGCTCGAGATCAGCTGGCGAGGAATCGCTTCCGCCTAGACGCTGTCGCCGTCCGGGACGGTCAGCCGAGCTCGACGAGCCGACGCTCGAGGAAGCGGCGCTCGACCGGATTGGTCGTGAGCTCGAGGGCGCGGGCGTAGGCCTCGCCGGCCTCGCTCGCGCGCCCGGCTCGCCGGAGCAGATCGCCACGTGCAGACCAGAACGGCTGGTAGCCGGCGAGCTCCTCGACGAGCGCCGGATCGTCCATCAGCGCCAGGCCGCGCTCCGGCCCCTCAGCCATCGCCACAGCGGCGGCCCGGTTGAGCTCGATCACGGGGGACGGCTGGGCGCGGGCAAGCAGTCCGTAGAGGAAGGCGATTCGCGGCCATTCGGTCTCTGCCGGACTCTCGGCGCGGGCGTGCTCGGCCGCGATCGCCGCCTGCAGGACATACGGACCCGCCGGCCCGAGCCTGGAGGCGCGCTCGAGCACCCCGAGACCGGTCTCGATCTCACGGCGGTCCCAGAGCGATCGGTCCTGGTCCTCCAGCAGCACCAGCTCGCCTTCGGCATCGACCCGGGCCTCCCGCCGGGAGTCCTGGAGCAGCATCAGGGCGAGTAGGCCGAGCGCCTCGGACTCGTCGGGCATCAGCCGGGCCAGGGTCCCGGCCAGCCGGATCGCCTCGCCGGAGAGCTCGCGCCGGACGAGGGCCTCGTCCGAGGTGGCCAAGTACCCCTCGTTGAAGATCAGATAGAGGGACGCGAGCACCGACCGCAGCCGGTCGGGCAGGTCGTGATCGGCTGGGACCTCGTAGGGGATCTTCGCCGTCTTGATCTTGCGCTTGGCACGCACCAGGCGCTGGGCCATGGTCGGCTCGCTGACCAGGAACGCCCGCGCGATCTCCGCCGTGGCCAAGCCGCCGAGCGTGCGGAGGGTGAGTGCCACTCGCGCCTCAGGCGCGAGAGCCGGGTGGCAGCAGGTGAAGATCAGACGTAGGCGATCATCGGAAATCACCGGAGGTTCCTCTCCCTCTTCGTCTTCGGCCATGGCCGGTGGTTCGAGCGCCTGGAGCTCCTCGAGCTTCTCGATGCCCCGGCGCTCCCGTCGGAGCCGGTCGATCGCCTTGTTCCTCGCGGTCGTGGTTATCCAGGCGCCCGGGTTGTACGGCAGGCCCCGTTCGGGCCAGACCTGCATCGCGACCATGAAGGCCTCCTGAACCGCGTCCTCGGCGAGGTCGAAGTCCCCGAGGACGCGGATCAGTGAGGCGATCGCCCGCCCGGACTCGTGCCGGAACAGACGATCGACCAGCTCAGGCCGAACCTCGGTCAGACGGCCGTCGGCTCCACGATGTTGCCGGACTCGTCGTAGACCAGGACGGGGCGGATCTCGATGGATCCGGCCTGGGCGCCCGGGATCTTGGC
>DATDKQ010000167.1:0-3112 GCA_036519915.1 Solirubrobacterales bacterium
CCTGCTTCGCCTCAAGGTCGAGCTCGAGGAACGAGCTGGCGGGGTTGCCGTCACGCGGCTGACCGACCGAACCGGGGTTGAGCAGCCAGCGACCCTCGCCGAGCTGCGCCTCGAATCCGACAGGGGCGACGCCACCTTCGAGGTGTTCCTCGTAGAGCCGCAACGCAATCGCGACATGGCTGTGCCCGACGAGCACGAGCGGCGCGGTCGTCAGCTCCAGCGCGTCGAGCGCAGCCCCCTCGGAGAGGACGTACTCCCAGACGGGATCGCGTGGGCTTCCGTGGAAGAGCTGGACGCCCTCGGCCTCGGCGCTGGGGGCGAGGCTCTCGAGGAAGCGGCGCGACTCGTCGCTCAGCTGCTCCGCTGTCCAGAGCGAGGCCGCCGCCGCCTCGGGATTGAACTCGTCGACATCGACCTCCGCGGAGCCGAGCGCGACGAGATCGTGGTTCCCGATCAGGACGAGATCGGCCCGCTCGCGGACGAGGGAGCAGCATTCGTTCGGCCGGGGGCCGTAACCGACGGTGTCGCCGAGGCACCAGATCGCATCGGGCGGCTGGCGGTCGATCTCGGCGAGGACTGCCTCGAGCGCGTAAAGGTTCGCGTGGACGTCCGAGATGACCGCGATTCGCACGAAGAGATTGTGGGTGATCGTCGCCGCCGGTTTGTGGCTGGTTGCGGCGGCGTTGCTCTGGCGCACCTCGGTTCCGGGCGGGCTGCAGCTTCCACACGTGAATCCGCGCGACTTCTTCAGCACGCGCCAACTTGATCGCAGTGAGAGCTTCCAACGCGGGCTGCGGCTGATCTGGATCGGCGCAACGGTCGTCCAGCTGGCGGTCCTGGCCCTCGCCGTGTGGCTGGCACCGCGCAGCCGCTGGCGGGGGATTCCCGGCGGCGTCGCGCTCGGCGCGCTGACGCTCGTCGCCGTCTGGGCCGCCGGGCTTCCGTTCGTGCTCGTCGCGCACTGGTGGCGGCGTCGCTACGGCGTCTCGCGCTCGGACTACGGGACGATCCTGGTCGACCCATGGCTCGAGTGGCTCGGGTCGCTGGCGGCAGCCTGCGTGGCGATCGCGCTCGTCATGGTGCTCGCCCGGCGGCTGGGCGACCGATGGTGGATCGTCGGCGGCCCGGCGTTCGCCGCGCTCGCCTCGGCGTTCATCCTCGTGCAGCCGCTGTTGCTCGTACCGCACCTGGAGCCGCTGCGCGACCGGGCGCTCGCGGCCGAGATCCGCCAACTGGCGCGCGAGCAGGGGGTGGGGGAGGTGGACGTCGAGGTCCAGGACGCGAGTCGGCGCACCCGCGCGATCAACGCGGAGTTCTACGGTCTGGGCCCGACCAAGCGCGTGATTCTCTGGGACACGGCGCTGGACGGACGCTTGAGCCGCCCCGAGATCCGGGTGCTCGTCGCGCACGAGTTCGGCCACGTCAAGTCGAACCACGTCTGGAAATCGATCGGGTGGCTCTTCCTCTTTGCGCTCCCGGGCGCCTACGTCATCGCTCGAGTGACACGCCGCCGCGGCGGGCTGGGGACGGCGCCGGCCGTGCCTCTGGCTCTCCTCACGCTGACGGTGCTCCAGCTGGCCCTGCTGCCGGTGATCAACCTGATCTCGAGGCGCTACGAAGCCGAGGCGGACTGGCGCGCGCTCGAGGCAACGCACGATCCCCGTGCGTTCGAAGGGCTCATGCGCGAGCTGTCGACCGCCTCGCTGTCACAACCGGACCCGCCGGAGTGGGCGCAGATACTCCTGGACACCCACCCGACTCCGCTCCAGCGAATCGCTATGGCTCGGAGCGTGGAGGCGTCTCGGGCAGGTTCTTGATGCCCTCGCGCGTCGACCATTTCGAGTAGGAGTCCTGCATCGCGTCGAGGAGCTCCTTCATGAACCGCTGCGAGACGTTGATGCGGGAGACGACCACCCCCGGGATGTCGCCCTCCTCGACCTCGTGGTCGATCCGCGCGAACGTCAGCGTGAACTCGTAGTCCGAGAAGCTGATGTTCGCGAAGTTCGCGTAGACCCCGGCCATGTCTTCGGGATCCAGGTGGATGTTGAGGTGGCGCTCTGAGCCGCCGTCTTCCATGTGGCGATACTACCGCCGTGCCTCCTGAAGCGATCCGCCGGCTCGAATCCGAGCTCGAGCGCCTGGCCGGCGCGCCGGTGACGCTGGACCGCCCGAGCCGGCCGGAGCACGGGGATTACGCGACGAACGTCGCGCTCCAGCAGGCGCCTCGGGACGGCCGGCCGCCGAGGGATCTGGCGGAGAGCCTGGCGCGGGAGGCCGCGGGCCTGCCCGAGGTAGAGCGGGCCGAGGTGGCCGGCCCGGGGTTCGTCAACCTCTTTCTCGCGTCTGGTTGGTACGGCGATGCCCTCGCCGAGATGCTCGCCGCGGGAGAGGCCTACGGCGGCGGTTCGGCTGCGGTGCAGGAGCGTGTCCAGGTCGAGCTCGTCTCCGCCAACCCAACCGGGCCGCTGACGGTGGGATCGGCGCGGAATGCGGCCTATGGCGACTCCGTGGCCCGGCTGCTGGAGTTCGCCGGCCACGAGGTCGAACGCGAGTACTACGTCAACGACGTCGGCCGCCAGACTGACCTCTTCCGCGAATCGGTGGAGGCGCGGAGGCGCGGAGAGGAGCCTCCCGTGGAGGGCTACACCGGCGATTACGTCCGGGAGATCGCGGCCGAGGAGGGCGATCCGGTCGAACGGATGCTCAAGGTGATCGAGGAGGAGCTCGTTGAGTTTCGCGTCCCGCTAGACACGTGGGTGCTCCAGGGCGAGGTCGAGCGGGAGATCCCGGAGGCCGTGGCGCAGGTGGACACCTACGAGGCGGAAGGGACGACGTGGGCCCGCACGAGCGCGCACGGCGACGACAAGGATCGCCCGCTCGTTCGTTCATCGGATGGGAGCTATCTCTACTTCGCGGGGGACGTGGCGTATGTCCGCAACAAGTTCGGACGCGGCTTCGATCGGTTGATCTACGTCCTCGGGGCCGATCATCACGGATACGTCGGGCGGCTCAAGGCAGCGGCCTCGATGCTCGGTTACGACCCCGACAGGCTCGAGGTGCTGATCTACCAGCTCGTCCACATCGTCGAGGGCGGCGCGGCGAGGCAGTCCTC
>DATDKQ010000168.1:0-6684 GCA_036519915.1 Solirubrobacterales bacterium
TGCGTGTAGTCCTCGCAGGCATAGACCGAGAGGTCCTTGCCGTAGCCGGACTGCTTGTAGCCGCCGTGTGGCATCTCGGCCACGATCGGGATGTGGTCGTTGACCCAGACGCAGCCGAACTTGAGCGCCTTCGAGACACGCATCGCGCGGCCGACGTCCTTGGTCCACACGGATGAGGCCAGCCCGTAGCGGACGCCGTTGGCCCACTCGATCGCCTTCTCCTCGTCATCGACGGACTGGACCGTGATCACCGGGCCGAAGATCTCGTCCTGGATCATCCGGTCGTCCTGTTTCGGACCCGCGACGACGGTCGCCTCGAGGAAGTAGCCGGGAAGGTCCGGCCGCTTCCCGCCGGTGACGACCTCGGCGCCGTTCGCGTCCTTGAGGAAGCCCTCGACGCGGTCGCGCTGGCGCTCGGAGTTGACCGGCCCCAGCACGGTGTCGGGATCGAACGTGTCACCGGTCTTGTAGTCCTTCGCCTGCTCGGCGAGGCCCGAGACCACGTCGTCGTAGACGCCCTTCGAGGCCAGCACGCGGGTCGCGGCCGTGCAGTCCTGGCCGGCATTGAAGTAGCCGGTCCCGGCGATGGTCTCCATCGCCAGCTCCATGTCGGCGTCGTCGAAGACGATCACCGGCGCCTTGCCGCCGAGCTCGAGGTGGACCTTCTTCAGGGTGTCCGCCGCGTGCTCTGCGATCCACTTGCCGGTCGCCGGCGAGCCCGTCAGCGAGACCATGTCGACCTCGGGATGCGTCACCAGGCTCGCCCCCGCGGGCTCGCCATGGCCGCCGATGAAGTTCATGACGCCGGGCGGGTAGATCTCAGCCGCCAACTCGGCCAGGATCTTGAGCGTCGTCACCGGGGTGGTCTCGGCCGGCTTCAGGACGAGGGTGCATCCGGTGGCCAACGCGGGGCCGATCTTCCAGACGGCCATCATCAGCGGGTAGTTCCAGGGTGTGATCTGGCCCACCACGCCGGCCGGCTCGCGACGGATGTAGGAGGTGTGGTCCTCCATGTACTCACCGGCGGCGCGCCCTTCCATCGTCCGGGCGGCGCCCGCGAAGAAGCGGAGCTGATCCACCATCGGGGGGATCTCCTCGTCGAACATCGCCTGCCGTGGCTTGCCGGCGTCCCTGGTCTCCCAGTCGGTGATCTCCTCGGCCCGCTCCTGGAACGCGTCGGCGAGCTTGAGCAGCAGCTGCTGCCGCTCGGACGGCGTCGTGTACTGCCAGGTCTCGAACGCCCCGCGCGCCGCCTTCACGGCCCGGTCGACGTCCTCCTCGGTGGAGAGGGGTGAGTGGGCAATCACCTCGCCGGTGGCGGGATTGACCACGTCCTCGGTATTGCCGTCGGCCGGATCGACGAACTCCCCCCCGATCATGTTCTTGAGATCGAGGACCTCGGTCGCATCCTTCTTCTGCTTCTCCGCGGTTGCGGATTCCATTGCTCCTCCTTTGTCAGACTTTTTGCTTGCTGCCGAGCACATCCTCGACGGGCGTGTGCTCGACGCCGACGGCTTCGGCAACGGCGGGATGCGTGACCCTGCCGCCCGCGACGTTGATACCGAGTCTCAGCCCGGGGTCCCGCCGCGCGGCCTCGGCCACGCCGTGGTCGGCCAGCGCCAGGACATACGGCAGCGTGGCGTTGGTAAGTGCGTAGGTCGACGTGATCGGCACCGCGCCGGGCATGTTCGCGACGCAGTAGTGGGTGATCCCGTCGACCTCGAAGACCGGATCACGGTGCGTGGTGGGGTGGGAGGTCTCGAAGCAGCCACCCTGGTCGATCGCGACGTCCACCAGCACAGCATTGCGCTTCATCAGCTTGAGCTGCTCGCGACGCACGACGTAGGGCGCCTTGGCGCCGTGGACGAGCACGGCCCCGATCACCAGATCGGCCCGGGGAAGCATCTCCTCGATCGCTAGGGTCGAGGAATAGACGGTCGAGGCGCGGCCGCCGAAGGCGACGTCGAGCTCACGGAGCTTGTCGATGCTCACGTCGAAGACGAAGACGTCGGCCTCCATCCCGATCGCGATGAAGGCGGCGTTCATCCCGACGGCGCCGCCGCCGATCACCATCACGTTCGCTGGGGCCACGCCCGGGACCCCGCCGAGCAGAATGCCGCGGCCGCCGAGCGGCTTCTCCAGGAAGAAGGCGCCCGCCTGCGTGGCGATCTTGCCCGCCACCTCGCTCATCGGGGCGAGCAACGGCAGGCGGCCCTGGGAATCCTCGACGGTCTCGTAGGCGACGCAGGTCGCGCCGCTCGCCTGGAGCGCCCTGGTCAGCTCGGGCGCCGGTGCGAGGTGCAGGTAGGTGAACAGGGTGTGATCCGGGCGCAGCATCTCGACCTCGCCGGGCTGGGGCTCCTTCACGCCGAGGACCATGTCCGACTGCTCGAAGACGGCGGCTGCGTCCGGCAGGATCTGCGTTCCCTGCGCCAGATAGGCGTCATCGGCGATCGCGCTGCCCTCGCCGGCCCCCGCCTGGACGAGCACCTCGTGGCCGTGCTCCCGCAGCTCCCGCGCGCCCGCCGGGGTCAGGGAGACCCGGTACTCGTCCTCCTTGATCTCGGTGGGTACCCCGACCTTCATCTCGCCACCTTGTTGGCGAGCGCCTCGCCCTCCGCGGGCCCGCTGGTGAAGTCGAAGCGCACGCCACGACCCTCGAGCTCACCGAACATCTGCTCGGGATCGATGCAGCTCTCGGCCGGCAGCGCGCCGCGCCGCTCGATGGCGCCTCGGGCCAGCAGCCTGACCGCGGCGGCTGCCGGCGTCGCGGTCGAGATGATCCCGCCCCCGAGGCCCCAGGCCTCGTTGGGTGGGGTGACGCTTCGGGCGCGCACCACGGTGTCACCGCCGGTGACCTCCACGATGTGGATGGAGACGGTCTTTGCTGAGGGGGGCGATGCGGAGCGAGCAACTTCGGCAATCCGCTCCTCGCTCGCCCCCCGCAGCTTCTCCAGGCTCTCGAGCACCTTGGGTGACAGCGAGAGCGCAAAGGTCACGTTCGGCACGCCGAAGCTGTCGCCGAAGGTGAGGACCTCCGAGTGGAGGGTGAAGATCGTTTCCCCCTCGCCGATCGGCTCGCCGAAGTCGGCGGTCGGGCCGGGCTGCAGGGGTTCCAGCTCGCGGGCCTTGCCATCGATCAGCGCCATCGGGGGCATCGTGATCTCGTCGAGCAGTGTCCTGAGCGCGTAGGGGAAGCTGAGGCCGTCGGGCGGATCGAGGTCCCGCCCCCCGGCGAGAACCGAGATCGACGTCGGGCTGCCGGGAAGCTCGCGAACAGCCCGGGCGGCGAGCAGGTTGGTCTTCCCCGGAGCCGAGCCGATCCCGAGCAGCGCCAACAGCCCACGCTGCTCGAACTCCCCGGAGAGCTCGAGCTGCTCAGCGGTGACGTGGTAGAGGCCGCCGAGGTCCATGTAGTGGCAGCCGGCGTCCAGGCAGGCGCGCATCGCCGCCAGGTTGATCCGGTAGGCGGCCGAGTTGACCAGCACATCCACCCCCGCCAGCTGCTCGGCGAGATCGGAGGTCGCATCGGCCTGGCGCGCCTGCGCCTTGGCGCCGCCGTGCTCGATGGCCACCCCCTCGGCGCGGCGCAGGTCGAGATCCAGGAGCCGCATCGCGGTCACCTCATCCGACTCCGCCAGGTCGCGGACGATCGCGGGCGCGATCGTCCCACCGGCTCCGAGGACCGCCACCCTCATGCGATCAGCTCCTTCGCGCGAAGGGCGAGCCAGAGCTCGACCCGATCGTTCGCCCGGCTCAGGTCCCGGCCGGTGAGCTCCTCGATGCGCTTGATCCGGTAGCGGAGGGTGTGCCGGTGGCAGTAGCAGTCGCCGGCGGCCCGCTCCCAGTGCCCGTTGCGATCGATGTAGGCCTCCAGGGAGCGCAGGAGCTCGCCGGCGTAGCGCTCGTCGGAGTCCTCGATCGGCCCGAGGACGCTCTCGCAGTAGAGGCGCAGCGCCTCCGTGTCCTGCACGGAGAGGAGCAGCGTGAATGCCCCCAGGTCGCGATGGGATGCGACCTCGGGGGCCGCTCCATTGGAGAACGCGGTCGCCTCCAGCGCGCAGCGCGCCTCGTGAAAGGAATGGCGGACCCGCTCCGTCGGCAGCGAGCGGCTGGTGGAGGCGCGGGTCGGCCCGTGTGCCGACTCCAGCGCCGAGCGGGCCTGGGTGGCGAGGTCGAGAGGGTCCCCCTTGCCGCCGTCGACGACCGCGCAGAGCAGCTCGCGGCGCCCGGCCGGGTGGGGCGCCACCACGGCGGAGCGATTCTGGCTCGAGAGGAACTCGGCGAGCGTCGGCTCGGCGGCCGCGGCGTCGCCGAGCTCGAAGGCGAGGACCAGGGCGCGCTCGCCGATCCCGAAGGGGGCAAGGCGGTCACGGACATCGTCCGCCGCGAGACGGCCGGAGAGGGTCGCCGCGAGCACCTCACCGGAGAGCCGGCGCTCGGTTTCCCGCGCGACACGCTCCCGCATCAACTCGAGGGCGACCACGATCGCGGCCTGCTGGACGCAGAGCCGCTCGAAGTCCCCCAGCTCACCCGAGCGCCGCACCACGACCAGCCAGGCCTCGGCGGATCCCGCCCGCGGCGAGACTGGATGTGCGAGCGCCCTGCCTCGCAGATCGGTCTGGTTCGGCACGAACGGCGCCGCGGCAGTGCCGCGCGGCTGCACCTCCTCTCGGATCGCGTCGAGCAGATACTCGGGGAGCTTGCGGCCGCCGCTCGCCAGGACCTCGCTGCGGGAGTCGAGCACCACCGAGCTGCCCCCGATGGCGGCAGCGATCTCTCGCGCAATCTCGTTGAGGCCGCCGCCCTGGAGGACGAGCCGCTCGAGCCGCTCGTTCACCGCGATGCCGCGGGAGAGCACGTCGTACTGGTCGTTCACCAGCCGGCTGAAGGCCGCCTCGGTGATCGCGATGAACGGGGTCTCGTAGGGAACCTCGAACACCGGGAAGCCGCACTCGTTGGCCTCGCTGAGCAGTGACTTCGGGATCTTGGTGTGATCGAAGCCGGTGCCGAAACCGAGTCCGGCGACGCCGGAGTCGGCGAGGAGCCGAATGAACTTTCGCTGCTTGTCGGCGTTCTCCAGCGGGATCCCAGTGGTGAGCAGGAGCTCGCCGCCCGAAAGCCAGGGCGTCGGGTCGAGCAGCTCGGTGATGTGCACCCAGCGGATCTCGCACTCGCCCGCAGCCTGCTCCCCGGCCGAGACCTTGAGGCCGAGCTCGGAGGTGAGGCTCTCGACGGTGAGCATCAGTTCAAGGGGACCGCCGCACTCGACCAGATCCGGACCCGGTGTGCCCCATGCGTCGCGCAGCTTCCTCGAGGGTGGGACGAAGGACGTCCACGATCTCCTCGAACTGCTCCGTATCGGCGATCAGGGGGGGTGAGAGCTGCACGACGGGGTCGCCGCGATCGTCGGCGCGGCAGATCAGCCCGCGGCGGTAGAGCTCGCCCGAGAGATATCCGCGCAGCAGGCTCTCGGACTCTTCATGGTTGAACGACTCCTTGGTCTCCTGGTCCTTGACCAGCTCGATCGCATAGAAGTAGCCGTCGCCGCGCACGTCGCCGACGATCGGGATGTCATAGAGCGACTCGAGCGACGCCCTGAACTCGTCCTCCTTGGCGAGGACATGGCCACAGAGGTCCTCGCGGTCGAAGACGTCCAGGTTCGCCATCGCGGTGGCCGCCGCGACCGGATGCCCGGCGAAGGTCGAGCCGTGCGAGAACATGGCCGTGCCCTCCGCGTAGGGCTCGAAGACCCGGTCGGAGACGATCATCCCGCCCATCGGCACGTAGGCCGAGGTCAGCGCCTTGGCAACGGTCATGATGTCCGGCTGGAAGCCGTAGCGCTGGCATCCGAAATAGTGGCCGAGGCGGCCCCAGGCGCAGATCACCTCGTCGGAGATCAGCAGGACGTCGTTGCGGTCGCAGATCTCCCGCACGCGATCGAAATAGCCCTCCTGCGGGGGGATACAGCCGCCGGCGTTCTGCAGCGGCTCGAGGATCACCGCCGCGACCGTCTCGGGCCCCTCGAACTCGATCGCCTCCTCGATCTGGTCCGCTGCCCAGAGCGGATCCCTGTCGGCCGGCCAGCGGTAGCTGAGCGTGTTGGGAACGTGGATGCCACCGGGGGCGAGCGGCTCGAAGTTGGCGCGCAGCGCCGGGATCCCGGTCGCGCTCAGAGCGCCGAGCGTGGTGCCGTGGTAGGCGATCTCGCGTGCGATCAGCTTGGTCTTCTGACCGTTTCCCCGGGTGCGGTGGTAGCTGCGCGCGAGCTTGATGGCGGATTCCACCGCCTCCGAGCCGCTGTTGGTGAAGAAGACGTGGTTCAGGTCGCCGGGTGTGAGCGAAGCGATGCGGGTCGCGAGCTCGATCGCGCCCGGGTGCGCATAGCTCCAGACCGTGATGAAGTCGAGCTCGCGGACCTGGGCCGCCATCGCGTCGCCGAGTTCCGTCCGCCCGTGGCCGGAGTTGACGCAGAAGAGCCCTGAGAGCCCGTCCAGATAGCGGTTGCCGTGGTCGTCCCAGACGTAGCAGCCCTCGCCACGCACGATGATCGGCACCTCGTGGTCGGGCCCGAAGGAGCCCATCCGCGTGAAGTGCATCCAGAGGTGCCGCCGCGCCTGCTCTTGGAGCGAGGTCGCTTCAGCCTGGGCGGTGCCCGGGGCGCTGGTCGGTGCTGCCATACGT
>DATDKQ010000169.1:0-2572 GCA_036519915.1 Solirubrobacterales bacterium
TCCGCTCCCGGGCACCGGCCACCGTCTGTGGCGGTCTCAGCGCTGGCTGAATCGCTGAGACGGAGAAGTGGCGAGGGCCAGAATCGAACTGGCGACACCACGATTTTCAGTCGTGTGCTCTACCAACTGAGCTACCTCGCCGGGAGGCGCACAGGCTAGCGTCAGAGGGGTGAAGCGGAGCATCGTCGCGGTCGCGGCAGCGGTCCTCGTCGCGGCCTCAATCTCGGGTGCGACCGAGCAGCCGCCCGATCCGATCAAGACCCGACTGCCGGCCCCTCATTTCGAGACGGTCCGGTCCGGTCCGTTCTCGGTCGCCGGCATTCGGAAGCGCGCCGAACCCCTCGATCCCGCCGCGCCGGCCTGGGCTCGCCGGCTCTACCGGCGGTCGCTCCGCGTTCTGCTGGCCCTCACCGATCCGCGGAGCGGCGCGATGATCGCCGGGGAGCGAGATGGCTGGGACTATGTCTGGCCGCGGGACGCGGCGGCCGGAACGATCGCGTTCCAAGCCGCGGGGCTGCGGCCGGAGGCACGAAAGGTCGCCTCGTTTCTCTCAGACATCGACACTGAAAGGGCCGCCCGGTTCTACCCCGACGGCTCGCCGGTCCCGGGCCGACCCGCGGCTGGGGACGGCGTGGGCTGGGTGTCCGCGGCTCGGGAGGCAGTTTCGAGCGGCTCGGACGGGACTGTCCTGCCTAATGCGGCCAGGAGCCGCCTAGAACAGGACAGTCCGGCGGACTGGCGTGACCGGCAGGACTACGGCGAGAACGTCACCGGAGGTCTGCTCGGCAACGCGATCGCCGCGGGCGTCCCAGCCCCCGAAATCCTGAGCCGCTTCGAGAACCCACGTGGCCTGGTCAGGGAAGGGGGAATCGACAAGCTGGACTCCGCGGCCGCCTGGGCCGCGACCCTCTTCCCCAGCCGGGGTCTGCGCGGAGCAGTCAGGCAAACGCTCCTCGCACTCACCCGCGAGTCGACCCGCTACGGGATCCCACCCATGGAGGGCTGGACCCCAGGCGAGGTCTGGACCGCCCCGACCGCCTGGTCGGCCTGGGCCCTGATCGAGCTGGGCGAGCGACGGGCGGCGGACCGCCTGCTCGCGGAGTTGCACCGGGCGGAGACGCCCCACGGGACCCTCCCCGAGCGCGTGGACGCAGCCACCGGCGCCCCGACCTCGACCACGCCGCTCGCCTGGTCGCATGCCTTCGCGATCCTCGCGCTACGGGCGCGCTATGGCTAGGAGCCGGCGGCGGAGAGCGCCGCGCTCACCGCCTGCTCCGGGGTCTCCGCCTCGACGATGCCGAGGTCGGTGCCCGCCCGGTTTCGCAGGGTCCAACTCTGGAAAGCGACGACGGGACGGCCGATCTTGCGCGCGTGGGCGATCTCGGAGAGCGTGCCCCACTCGCCGCCGACGGCGATCACCGCCTCGCCCGAAGCGACCACCGCGAGGTTTCGCGCCTCGCCGATTCCGGTGGCGACCGCGTGGGTGACGTAAGGGTTGGCGTCGCCCGGAGAGAGCGTCGGCAGGACGCCGATCACGGTCCCGCCGGCCTCCGCGGCTCCCCTGGAGGCGGCCTCCATCACCCCTCCGCGCCCGCCGCAGATCAACACCGCTCCGGCCTCCGCGATCCGTCGGCCGACCTCCTCAGCGGCGCGAAAGATTTCCTCCTCGCTCTCGGCGGCGCCGATCACCGAGATCTGTACGCGTTGGGACACGACCCGAGTCTGCCACGCGATACTGCGGGCGGTGTCGGAGGAGAACGTCGCGCTCGTGCGGCGGAACTACGAGGTCATCAACTCGATCGACCGCTCGGGCGAGGAGTTCGTCGATCCCGAGGTGGTGGCGCCCGACCTGTGGGCCGGCCTCGCACCGGACTTCGAGATCAGCGGACGCTCCGACGTGCCCGACGCGAGGACCTACCGCGGCCGAGAGGAATCGAAGGAGTTCTGGCGGATGCTGCAGGAGATATTCACTGAGCTGCGCTGGGAACCGCTCGAGGTCACCGATCTCGGGGACGTGGTGGTCGCCGAGACGAGGCTCGTGGCCCGCGGGCGCGGCAGCGACATCCAGGTCGAGTCGGATGAGACGGACGTCTTCTGGTTCCGGGACGGCCGGCTCGTGCGAGTCGAGGGTTTCCCCACCAAGGCCGAAGCGTTCGAGGCGGTAGACGCCTCAGCCGGCTGAGCGCTTCCGTTTCTTTGCCTGGGCTCGCTCCCCGAGCATCATTCCCATCAGTTCGAGGGCGCCGCCCTTGTGGAGGTGCTCGTTCAGGTTGCCGCACTTCGGGCTCTGCACGCAGGAGGGGCAGCCGTCCTCGCAGGGGCACTCGCGGATCAGCCGGTCGGCGTCACCGACAAGGCGCTCGAACTCCTCGTAGCCTCGGCGAGTGATCCCGATGCCCCCGGGGTGCCCGTCGTAGATGAAGATCGTGGGCTGTCCGGTCTGGAAATGGATGTTGGTGGAGAGTCCACCGATGTCCCAGCGGTCGCACATCGCGATCAGCGGCAGCACCGCGATCTGCCCGTGCTCGGAGGCGTGGAGGGCGCCCAGCAGCACCTCGCTGGGCAGCGCGGC
>DATDKQ010000170.1:0-13849 GCA_036519915.1 Solirubrobacterales bacterium
CGGTGCGAGCACCGCCCCCTCCCCGTCGAGGGTCACCACCACGTCCGCGGTGGGGAGATCGCAGAAGAGAGTGCTCTGGCCCTCGGCGAAACCACCGAAGGCGCCGGTCGCCTCGCCTGAAGCCAGCTTCGGAAGCCACTCGGAACGCTGCTCGTCGGAGCCCGCGGCAGAGATCACCAGCGCGGCGCCGGCCGTGCCGAGCAGCGGGCTGGGCGCACAGACATACCCGGACTCCTCGAGCAGCACCACGAGCTCGACCATCCCCAATCCCTGGCCACCGTCGGCCTCCGAAATGGCGATCCCCGGCCAGCCGAGGTCGGAGATCTCCTTCCAGAGGCCATCGTCGTACGAACGAGCCTCGGCGAGCTCGCGCACCTTCAAAGGCGCAAACCGGGAGGCGAGGAACTCGTGCGCGGTCCGCTGGATCTCCTGCTGCTCGTCGTTCAGGTCGAAGTTCATTCGCTACCTCAGCCTCGGCAGGCCGAGGACGCGCTCGGCGATGATGTTCTTCAGGACCTCCGTGGTACCGCCCTCGATCGAGTTGGCCCGGGAGCGCAGGAAGCGGTAGCTCCAGTCGGTTCCGTTCCGCATCCCCTCGGGGCCGAGTACCTCGTTGCCCAGCTCGGTCAGGGCCTGGTTGTAATCGGCCCATTCCCACTTCGAGAGCGAGCCCTCTGGGCCGGGGATTCCCGTCTTCATCGTCGTGGTGAGGGCGCGCAGCGAGCCGAGCCGCATCGCCTCGATCCCGATCTGAAGCTCGGCGATCCGGTGACGGATGAGAGGATCGTCGTCGAGGCCCCGCTCGCGCACAATCGCGATCAGATCCTCGATGGTCCGCTTCAGCCCCAGCACCGCGGCCGCGCCGAGACCGGCTCGCTCGAACATCAGGGTGGTGATGGCGACCTGCCAGCCGCCGCCGACCTCGCCGATGATGTTCTCGTCGGGGATCTCGGCCTCCTCGAGAAAGATCTCGTTGAATTCGGCCTCGCCGGTGATCTGCCGCAGCGGCCGAATGTCGACGTTCGGCTGCTCCATGTCGAGGATGAAGTAGGTGATCCCCTTGTGCTTGGGGGCGTCCTGGTCCGTGCGGGCGAGGAGCATGCACCACTTCGCCTCGTGCGCATAGGTCGTCCAGACCTTCTGACCGGTGACCTTCCAGGTGCCGTTGGCCTTCACCGCGCGGGTCTTGAGCGAGGCCAGATCGGAACCGGACTCGGGCTCCGAGAAGCCCTGGCACCAGATCTCCTCCCCGGAGAGGATCGGCTCGAGGTAGCGCTCCTTCTGCTCCTCGTTGCCTCGGGCAATCACCACGGGGCCGCCCATCACAAGGCCGAGCACATTGGCCGGGGCCGGGACACGCTGGCGGGCGAGCTCCTCGTTGAACATCGACTGCTCGATCAGGGTGGCGCCCTTGCCGCCGTACTCCTCGGGCCAGGAGATCCCGGCCCAGCCCGCCTCGTGCATCCTCTTCTGCCAAGCGCGGCGAAACTCGAACTCGGCGGCGTCGTCCCCCTCGGGCGCGGGCCCTGGGTGGTTCTCCTCCAGCCAGCTCCGGACCTCGTCGCGGAAGGCCGCCTCAGAGTCGGTGAGGCTCAGGTCCACGGGCGGAGCCTATCTGACTGGCCGACTAGCCAGTCAGCGCTCAGCCCACGACGAACGTGTAGTCGCGTCGAACTCGGCCGTCCTCGGCGAGGACCAGGAAGCTGAGCCCGACGGCGAAGGCCTCACCGTCCTTGGCAATCGCCTCCCAGTGAAACTTGACAACGTCGTGGAGTCGCTCGGCGTCGGCGCGCCGCCGGAAACTGAGCTCCTGGGACCCCACCCACTCCTCATAGGCCGTCGCGGCCCGAGTCTCGATCTCCGCGTATCCCCGCGCCTCCAGGACCGCCGTCATGCCGATCCCGGGACGTGCCGCGACCTCACGGATCTCCTCGGGCGGCTGGAGGATGTGCGACCCGTCCTCCGTCCAGAGCGCTGCGATCATCCGGCGGCGCCGGTCGGGATCGGGCTCGTTCCAGAGCGCGACATAGCGGTCCGCCAGTTCGCCCGTACGACTGGCTGAGGAATCGACGAAAGCCTGTGCTTCGGTCATTGGTCTACCTCCATTGATCGATGGATGTGGCCCTAAACGGTGACCGAGGAACAGCTCTGCGTCGATTACCTCTCGTGTAACGCCCAGCGGTTTACCTGGCGGGTAATGGAGCCGGATCGGATGCCTCGCTACCTTCACGGAGGTGGTCGTCCAGACCGAGAGGGAGCCGCATACTCCTGGGGAGCTGATCCGGTTTTGGCGGACCCGGCGGCGGTTGACCCAACTCGAGCTGGGGCTCGACGCCAACGTCTCGACCAAGCACCTCAGCTTCGTGGAGACCGGCCGCTCCCAGCCGAGCCGCCAGCTCCTAGTCCACCTCGCTCAGCATCTCGATCTGCCGATCGCGGATCGAAATCGACTGCTCCTCGCGGGCGGCTTCGCACCCCCCTACCTCGAACAGCCATACGACGGCGAGGTGATGCGGCCACTGCGCGAGTCGTTGCACCGGCTGCTCGAGGCTCACGAGCCTAATCCGGCGCTGATCGTCGACGGCCTTTGGAACCTGATCGAGGCCAATCGCGCCGCCGAGCTCGTCTGGGAGGGCGTCGATCCGGAGCTGCTCGAGCCTCCGATCAACATCCTGCGCCTCGGCGTGCACCCGGGAGGGCTGCCGAGGATCTCCTCGATGACCGCGGCGTGCAGCGCACCGTTGATTCAGCGGCTCAAGCGCAGGAGCCGGGAGGATGGCGACGCTGCCCTCGGTGAACTGATCGGCGAGGTCGAGGACTATTTGCCCGATGAGCCGCCCGGTGGAGCCGCCACCCAACCCGTGGTCTCCCTCGATCTGCGCACCCGCCTGGGCGACGTCCGCCTCTTCACGGTAATCGCCACACTCGGCGCGCCGCTCGAGGTGAGCGCCGCGAACCTCGCTATCGAGACGTTCCTGCCGATGGACGACGAGAGCGCCGCCCGCCTGGCGGAGCTCAGTGGTAGATAGCGAGCAGGATGACCACGCTCGCGACCCAGGTCACCCCGGCGCCGATCATCCCGTAGTCCTCGAGCAGGATCGCGTCGGTGGAGCGCGTGTCCTTGCGGTCGTAGATCAGGTACAGGTAGCGGAAGATCCCGTAGAGGACGGGCGGCAGGGTGGCGAGCATCTTCGACCCGATCAGGGGCGAGTTGACCGCGTAGATCGCGTAGCTCATCACCGTTGCGGCGGTGACCAGGGCGACCATCTGGTCGAGGAAGGGGATGGAGTAGTGCTCGAGGACCGGCCGGCTCTTGGTCCCCGCGTGGAGCTCGGACGTCGCCTCCTGGCGACGCTTCGTGAAGCCGAGGAAGAGGGCGACCATCCCGGTGCAGAGGAGCAGGAACGCCGACGCGTCGGCGCCCACGGCGACGGCGCCGGCGAGCACCCGCAGCACGAACAGCCCGGAGATCGTCATCACGTCGAGAATCACCTCGTGCTTGAGCACGTAGGAGTAGAGAGTGGTTCCCACCCCGTACGCCAGGACCAGCCCGCCCACCTCGAGGCCCTCGAGCAAGGCCGAACCGGCGAGCGCAATGACGGCGAGCACGATCGCCAGGCCGATCGCGGTCGGGATGGCGAGCTCGCCCGCGGCGATCGGGCGGAAGCGCTTGGTCGGGTGCTGGCGGTCCTCGTTCACGTCGTGGGCGTCATTGACGAGGTAACCGGCCGAGGCGACCATGCAGAAGGCGGCGAACGTGACGGTCGCGTCCACGACAGCGTCGAAGTCCCTGTATTTCGCCGAGAAGAGCAGGCCCGCGAAGACGAGCAGGTTCTTGACCCACTCCTGCGGGCGCAGGGCGACGATCACCGCGCGCACGGGGCCGCGGCGTGGCTTGGAGATCCGGCCGCCGGCGGCTACCTCGGCCACCTGCTGCTCGGGCCTCTCCCTGGTCAGGGGGCCGGCCATGGACCGCGAAGGGTAGTGGCCGGAATAGACGCGCGAGAGAAGCGCTATGCGTCGCGATCCGGGTCGATCAGCACGCCCGGGTTGAGGACGGCCTTCGGGTCGAGCTCGCGCTTGGCGGCCCGCAGGGCGTATGCGAAGCGGTCGGGGCGCTGCCGGTCGTACCAGGGCCGGTGGTCTCGTCCGACGGCGTGGTGATGGGTGATCGTCCCTCCGGCGTCGATCAGGGTGTCGGAGACCGCGGCCTTGATCTCGTCCCACTGGGCCACCTCGTCGCCGCGCCTCGCCTTCGCCAGCACCGTGTAGTAGGGCGCGGGCCCGTCCGGATAGACATGCGTGAAGCGGCAGCTGATCCGCGGTGAGCCGGGGCCCTCTGCGGGTCCCCCGCTCGCCTCTGCAACCGCGAGCCTCGCCGTCTCCATTACCTCGGCGTGGAAGTCCGGGAAGCGATCCCAGGTGATCGCACTCTCGAAGGTGTCGGAGAGCACGCCGCAGGCGACCAGCGAGTCGCGCAGGTAGGGGGCGAAGAGGAAGGCGTGGCGCCAGGCGTTGACCGGGTCGTCCCCAGGCGCGGACGGCGCCGGCGCCTCTTGGCGCGCGCTCGGTCCCGGCTGCTCCGCCGTCTGCCGCGTCACCTCGCCCGGCTCACCGCCGTGGGCCATCGCGGCGTCGATCGCCAGCGCCAGCGAGTCATCGACCGGGTGATGGGCGGACTCGAAACCGAGGACGAGCAGCGCCTTGCCGGGCGGACCCGCCGAGGAGGTCTCGGACTCGACCGCGTCGAGCAGGCGGCAGTTCGACGGATAGAGGCCCGCCTGCGAGATCTCCCGGACCGCCTCGGCCCCCCGGGCGAAGTCGTCGAAGGCGACAGCCGCGGAGACCTTCTCGTTGGGCCGCTCGCGCACGCGCACCCAGGCGTCGACGATCACGGCGAGGATCCCCTCCGAGCCGAACAGCATGCGATCCGGACTCGGCCCCGCTCCCGACCCCGGCAGCCTGCGACTCTCCCACTCGCCATCGAGCGTCACCGCTCGGACCGACTCGACCAGGTCGTCGATGTGGGTGTAGAGCGTCGCGAAGTGGCCGCCGGCACGGGTGGCGATCCAGCCACCCAGGGTCGAGTACTCGAACGACTGCGGGAAGTGGCGCAACGTGAGCCCGTGCTCGCGCAGCTGCTCTTCTAGGCCCGGCCCGGTCGCGCCGGCGTGGATGCGGGCTGCCATCGAGACCGGGTCCACCTCGAGGACCCGGTCCATCCGCCGCATGTCAACGGTCACCACGCCTCGGTATTCCTCCAGACTCCGGGGCTCGACTCCGCCGACGACGCTCGTGCCTCCGCCGAAGGGAATCGCCGCCGCCTTCTCGTCGGCACAGAAGTTGAGAACGACGTCGACGTCCTCAGGGGACTCCGGGTAGGCGACGAGGTCCGGCGGATTCGGGAACTGGCCGCGGAAGCCGCGGACCACGTCCCGGTAGGCCTTGCCGAGCGAGTGGGCGATCCGGTCGTAGCGATCGTCCGAGAACATCTCGGCGAAGCGCTTCGGTGGCCTCAGGCGTGGCTGCGCAAGCTCAACCGAATCGAGGGGGACCGGCTCCTCGATCTCGTCGACCTCGAACCCGAGCCGGTCGGTGACGGCTCGGGCGATCCCCTCGACTTCGTTCCTGGAGGGCTGCTGGTCGTCGTACCCCCAACCCCAGTACTTCAGCCGGCGCGTCGCCGTCGCCACCGTCGACTACCAGTGCACGCCGCGCATCAGGTAGGCGAAGGCGACCCCTTCGGTCGACAGCTCCTCCTCCTTCGCGGGCGGCTTGCCGTCCTCCTTGCCCTTCGCCGCGCTCGAATCGGGGAAGAGCTTGTAGGCGGTGTTGAGGATGGCGTCGGAGGCCTTCGGGGCGACGTTGTAGAGCAGCTCGCCGAAGTTGCCGAGCCGGGTGGCGACCTTCTTCGGCTTGGTGATCATCGCCCTGGTGATCATCTCGGCGGCCTCCTCCGGAGTGATCGTGGGGAACGCGTCGTACATCTTGGTCGGGGCGATCATCGGCGTCCGCACCAGGGGCATGTAGATCGTGGTGATGTGGACGCCGTCGTCCACTACCTCGCTGGCGACGCACCGCGACCAAGCGTCGAGCGCCGCCTTGGACGCGACGTAGGCGGAGAACCGAGGGGTGTGGGTCTGAACGCCGATCGAGCTGACGTTGATGATGTGACCGCCCTTCCGCCCCTTCGTGCGCTTGCGCATGGCGGGCAGCAGGCTGAGGATCAGCCGCAGCGCGCCGAAGTAGTTGAGCTGCATGGTGCGCTCGAAGTCGTGAAAGCGCTCGTATGAGAGTTCCACCGACCGGCGGATCGACCGACCGGCGTTGTTGACGAGGATGTCGACGCGCTCGTGCTGCTCGAGCACCTCCCTCGCCATTCGCTCCACATCCTCAATGTCCGAGAGATCGCACTGGTGGATGTGGGCGGTGCCGCCGGCCTCCTCGATCGTGGACTTTGTCTCCTCGAGCTTCTCGGGGGTGCGAGCGACCAGCAGGACATCCGCCCCGGCTTCGGCGCACTTGATTGCGGCCGCCTTCCCGATCCCCGAGGAGGCGCCCGTGATCAGGACCGTCTTTCCGCCGATGGCCCCCGAGAGCGAGCGATCCTTGAACAGGTCCGGGTCGAGATTGCGCTCCCAGTAGTCCCAGAGCCTGACCGCGTAGGTCGGGAGGGGCGGGACCGAGATGCCGGTCCCCTCCAGGGCCGTCTGCGTCTTGGTCGAGTCGAAGTCGGTCGGATAGTTGATGTAGACGAGCACCGAGCGCGGGATGCCGAGATCGGCGAGCACCTGGTCGGTGATCCGCTTCACCGGCGGCAGCATCGTCAGGCCGTTCCGGACCTGCTTGGGGATGAAGTCGAACATCTTCGAGTCGATGCGCATGGTCGCCTCCGGCGCATGGGCCGCCTTCGCGAATACGTTGATCACCTGGCCGGCGCTCAGTGGCTTCGGGTCGGTGAGGTGGAAGGCCTGGCCATCAAACCCGTCGATGTGGGCGATGTGGTCCATCGCCCTGGCGACGTAGTCGACCGGGACGATGTTGATCTTGCGGCCCTCGATTCCGATCCCAGGGAACCACTGCGGGAGGGCGTTGCGCGCCCGCTGGAGGAGCTTGAAGAAGTAGTAGGGGCCATCGATCTTGTCCATCTCGCCGGTCTCGGAGTGGCCGACGACGATGCCGGGCCTGTACACGCGCCAGGGCACCTTCGACTCCTCCCGGACGACCGCCTCGGACTCGTGCTTGGTCTGGAAGTAGGGGTGGTTCTCGACCTTCTCGGCCTCCTCGAACATGTCCTCGGTGAAGGTGCCCTTGTAGAGGCCCGCCGCGGCGATCGAGCTGACCATGTGGAAGCGCTTCGCGTCGAGATCCTCGGCCAGCCTCACAGCCTCCCGGGTTCCCTCGACGTTGGCCACCCGCTGGCTCTCGGCGTCCGCGGTCATGTCGTAGATCGCCGCCAGGTGGAAGAAGTGGTCGATCTTGCCCCGGAGCTCCTCGATCTGGTCCTCGCAGCCGAGCTTCTCCTGGGAGAGGTCGCCGATCACCGGCACGATGCGGCCCTCCGGAGCGCCCCAGCGATTCTTTAGCTCCTCGAGCCGCCCGCGCGAGCCCTCCCGCACGAGTACGTAGATCGTTTCCTCGCGCACGAGCAGCTGCTCGACCAGGTTGCGGCCGATGAAACCGGTTGCGCCGGTGACGAAATAGCTCATCTCATCTCACCTCCCCCTCCATTCACGCTCACAAGCGGAACTTACACCGCGCGCGGTCTCCGCTGCTCGAGGGTTCGGCCCATGGGGGCCGAGCGCAATAATCAGAGTGTGGGGTTGTTCTACGACCCAGCCAGCTCTCCTGACCCCGAGCGGGACGAACGTCTGCGGGCCGCCGCCGGCCGCGTGGAGCTCCGCCCGGCTGAGCGCGCGGCCTGGCTCGGGACGCGCTCCCTCGCCTGTCCCAACTGCGATGTGCCGATCGCGCTCTCCGTGCCCGTCGGGTTCTCCGACGAGATCGCCTGCGCCTTCTGCGAGACGACCGCGCCGACCCGCGAGTTCATCCGCGACCAGGGCTGGCCGGGGGTCGATCTGATCGCACGTATCGGTTAGCAGCGTTCCTGCGAAGCAGGTTCGGGGAAGCGCATACAGTTAGTAAGGGGAATGGCCACTAAGCAGAAGGTGCAGCTCTTGATGCCCGAGATGGGCGAGTCGGTGACTGAGGGCACCGTGCTCGAGTGGCATGTCTCGGAGGGGGATTCGGTCGAGGAGGGCCAGACGATGGTCGAGGTCTCGACCGACAAGGTCGACGCCGAGGTTCCCGCCCCCGCCTCGGGCACCGTCACCAAGATCCTGGTCCAGCCGGATGACGAGATCGAGGTCGGCAAGCCGATGGCCGAGATCGATCCCAACGGCGGCCCCCCGGAGAAGACGGCGGAAGCGTCCGATCAGGACGCGGAGTCGAACGGCGCGGGCGCGGCGGCCGCCGAGGAGGCACAGCCCGACACCGGCGGTGAGAAGGCGACCACCGATGACGCCTCGGTGTCAGCGGGCAAGTCTCTGGAGGGCGGCGGGCTCGAGATCGTGATGCCGGAGATGGGCGAGTCCGTTACCGAGGGGACCGTGCTCGAATGGCACGTCTCGGAGGGAGGCCAGATCGCGGAGGGCGACACCGTCGTCGAGGTCTCCACCGACAAGGTCGACGCCGAGGTTCCCGCCCCGGCCTCGGGGACGATCACCAAGATCCTGGTGGGCCCCGACGAGACGGTCGAGGTCGGCAAGCCGCTCGCCGAGATGACCAAGGGGGAGGCCGATGCGACCAGGGTTGCCAAGCCAGCGGCGCCCGCGCCCGATACCGCCGCCGAAGGCGAAGCCGTGCCTGGTGATGGCGAAGCCGCGCAACCCGCCGACGGGGCCCGCGCCACACCCGTGGCCCGCCGGGCCGCTCAGGCGAACGGCGTCGATCTAAAGGGCCTCAAGGGCAGCGGCGCCGGCGGCAAGATCACCAAGTCCGACGTGCTCTCGGCCGAGGGTAATGGCGCCGCGGCGCCCGGCGCGATCGAGGGAGAGACAAGGCCGCTTCGCGGCCCCGCCGCGTCCCTCGCCCGGGCGATGAACGAGAGCCGCTCGATCCCGACGGCCACATCCTTCCGCGAGCTCGCCGTCGACACCCTCGACGCCAAGCGCAAGGCGCTCAACGAGGTGCTAAAGGAGCGCGGGATGAAGGTGAGCTTCACCCACTTGATCGCCTGGGCGATCGTCAAGGCCGCCCAGGAGTGGCCGGTGATGGCGCGGCACTACGAGGAGACCGACGGCAAGCCCACCGTCGTCGAGGCGGGCAGCGTCAACCTCGGGATCGCGGTCGACGTCGAGCGCAAGGGGCAGCGCTCGCTGATGGTGCCCTGCATCAAGGGCTCGGACCGCCTCGACTTCGCCGGCTTCCACTCCTACTACGAGGAGCTGATCACCAAGACCCGCGAGAACAGCCTCACCGCGGACGACTTCCAGGGCACCAACATCAGCCTCACCAACCCCGGTGGCCTGGGGACCGTGGCGTCGGTCCCGCGCCTGATGTCGGGCCAGGGCACGATCATCGCCTGCGGCTCGCTCGCCTACCCGGTCGAGTGGGGGCACGCGCCGCCCGAGAAGATCAAGGCACTCGGGGTCTCCAAGGTCATGACCATGACCTCGACCTATGACCACCGTGTGATCCAGGGGGCGGAGTCAGGGTCGTTCCTGCGGCGGATCGAGGAGCTCCTGCAGGGCGAGGACAACTTCTACGAGTCCGTCGCCACGGACCTCGGGCTGGAGCCCTCCACGGTCACCGCCGCGCACGCGGCATCAGCGTCGGCGCCCCCGCTGTCCGCGCTGGGCGCGCCGGGCGAGGCGGCGCCGTCGGTCGCGGCCAAGCCGAACATGGAGCTCCTGCAGGCCGTCCAGGCCGCCACCTCCCTGCTGAAGGCCTACCGGACGCACGGTCACCTGGCCGCGCGGCTCGACCCGCTCGGCTCAGAGCCGAAGGGCGATCCCGCGATCCAGCCTGAGAACGTCGGCCTTACCCCCGAGCTGATGTCCCAGATACCCGCCGAGATCCTCAGGATCGGGGTCGAGGGAGAGACGCTGCTGGACGCGCTGCCGCGGATGCGCGAGGCCTACTGCGGCACGATCGCCTACCAGATCGAGCACCTCTCCTCGCACCAGCAGCGGATGTGGCTGCGGGACATGATCGAGACCGGCTGGCATCGCAAGCCTCTCGATCCCGAAGAGAAGCACGAGCTGCTCGAGCGCCTGATCCAGGTCTTCGGCTTCGAGCGCTACCTGGAGAAGGCCTATCTCGGCCAGAAGATGTTCTCGGTCGAGGGGCTCGACACGATCGTGCCGATGCTCGACGAGGTCTTCGAGATGGCTCACACCGAGGGCGCTCACGACGTCGTCATCGGCATGGCGCATCGCGGCCGTCTCGCGGTCCTCGCCCACAACATCGGCCGCCCGGTCGAGGCGATCCTGGCCGAGTTCGAGGGCGCCAAGGCGATCGAGGCCGTCAAGTCGCTGGCCGCGATCCCTACGGGCGGCACCGGCGACGTCAAGTACCACTACGGGCACAACGGCGTCTACAAGGCGAAGGACGGCTCGGAGATCGGCGTGCGGCTCTATCCGAATCCGAGCCACCTCGAGTACGTCGACCCCGTGGTCACCGGGGCCGCGCGAGCCTCACAGACGACGCGGCGCGACGGGCGCCTCGAGCACGACCCGATGGCCGCGGTTCCGATCCTGCTCCACGGCGACGCGGCCTTCCCGGCACAGGGGGTGGTCGCCGAGACCCTCAACCTCCAGTCGCTGAAGGGCTACGCGACCGGCGGCAGCGTCCACATCATCCAGAACAACCAGATCGGCTTCACGACCGATCCGGAGGAGGGCCGCTCAACGCCTTACGCCGCCGACATGGCGAAGGGCTTCAACGTCCCGATCGTCCACGTCAACGCCGACGATCCCGAGGCGTGCCTGGCGGCCGTCCGGCTGGCGATGGCCTATCGCGAACGCTGGGGCCGCGATGTGGTGATCGACCTGATCGGCTACCGGCGCTTCGGCCACAACGAGACCGATGAGCCGGCCTACACCCAGCCCCTGATGGCGGCGAAGATCAAGGAGCACCCGCCGGTCAGCCAGCTCTACGCCGAGGAGCTGGTCAAGGAGGGGATCGCCACCCCGGACGAGGTCGAGGAGCGCAACGACCAGCGGCAGAAGGGGCTCAAGTCCGCGCATGACGAGCTCCGCGCCAAGATCGAGTCGGGCGACTACGCCGATCCGACCGCGACCGGCACCAGCGAGCTCGACCGGACCCGCAGCCCGAGCGTCGACACCGCCGTCCCCGAGGAGCGACTGCGCAAGCTGAATGAGGAGCTGCTGCGGGTCCCGGACAGCTTCACGATCCACCGCAAGTTGCGCAAGCCGCTCTCCAGGCGCCTCGAGGCGATGGATGAGGGCGGGATCGAGTTCGGCCACGCGGAGGCGCTCGCCCTCGGTTCGCTGCTCACCGACGGGGTCCACGTCCGCTTCACCGGACAGGACACCGAGCGCGGCACCTTCTCCCACCGGCACCTCGTCCTCCACGACGAGAAGACGGGCCTGCGCTACGCGCCGGTCCAGAACCTGCCGGAGGCCACCGCTCCGCTCGAGCTGCACAACAGCCCGCTGTCGGAGTCGGCCTGCCTCGGCTTCGAGTACGGCTATTCGGCGCACTCGCCGGACAGCCTGGTCCTCTGGGAGGCGCAGTTCGGCGACTTCGGCAACGCGGCGCAGGTGATCATCGACAGCTTCATCGTCTCGGCCGAGGCGAAATGGGGCCAGACCTCCCGCCTCACCCTGCTGCTGCCGCACGGGTACGAGGGCGCCGGCCCCGAGCACTCCAGCGCCCGGATCGAGCGGTTCATCCAGCTGGCGGCCGAGGGCAACATCCGCATCGCCAACCCGTCCACCGCGGCGCAGTACTTCCACCTGCTCCGCCGCCAGGCGCACATCGCCAAGGCGCGACCGATGGTCGTCTTCACCCCCAAGGGACTGCTGCGACTGCCGCGTGCGACCTCGACGCTCGAGGAGCTCACCTCGGGTTCATTCGAGTTCGTCCTCGACGACCCGCGCGCCGAGGACAGCAAGAAGAAGGTCGAGCGGCTGGTGCTCTGTAGCGGCAAGATCTACTACGACATCGATGCCGCGCCGAAGCGCGAGGAGATCGAGAACGTGGCCATCGCGAGAGTGGAGCTGCTCTACCCCTTCGCCAAGGAACAGCTGACGCAGCTGATCGCGAGCTACCCGAAGCTCAAGGAGATCGTCTGGGTCCAGGAGGAGCCGCGCAACATGGGCGCCTGGTCGGTCATGCAGCGCCGCATGCCGGAGCTCCTGCCGGAGGGCGTCGAGCTCGGCTACGTCGGGCGACCGCCGCGCGCCAGCCCCGGAGAGGGCTACGCCGTGGCCCACACCAAGGAGCAGGAGCGCATCGTGCTCACGGCCCTGATGGGCCGAGCGGATCCTGCCTAGTCCCTCGCTTCGTCGAGATTCCTGAGGCTGTCCGGACTTTGGGGTCTATATGGACCAAAGTCCGGACAGCCCCTCCCGATCGGACCAAGCCAGTGGCATCCAGGTCCGCGAATAGCCGCTTCTCGTCCAAAGCGGCTACTCACGAAACGGGTTGCGCCTGACGGCGCACTCTCGCGTCTAGACCGGAGTGAGCGCTGCCCGTCTGATCACGGCCATCGAGAGGGAATGGCCGCAGTCCGGGCAGGAGCTGAGTCGAGCCCAGGAGTGGTGTTCAGCGGCGCAGCTCGCGCACCGATACGAGCGCTGAAGCCGCACGAGCCTCCTCATGCTCACAGTGGAGTTCTGGTCTCCGTGGAATCGCTCCATGGCGCGCATCTTGGGCCATGCGTCTCCCCAAAACCATGGACCGGCGGTCGGAAGATCGACCCCCGCCACTTCGACCTTCGGTCGAGGTCACGCACGCGCTAGCTTGCGCCCGTGGCCACTGCGGAACACGCGCACCCTCTCCCGAAACCCGTCCCGGGCGCCCTCTTCAGGTGGGTGAAGATCGTCTCCTGGTTCGAGTCGGCCCTGTTCGCGGCGCTGCTCTTCTTCTGGATCGCGCCCGGATACCACTCCCAGACATCGCTGTTCGGGCTCCTGCACGGCCTCGGCTACCTCGGTCTCCTCGGACTGATCTTCTGGGCGGTGATGCGACGTGAGGCGCCCTGGCCCCTGCTTGCCGCGACGCTGACCCCGATTGGACCGTTCGGAACCGTGATCGGAATCGAGCTGATCGAGCGCCGCGGCTGGGGAATCGCCACGGGTGGGGTTGTTCACAAACATGGTTGACACCGCCGGACGAATCGAGAGATAATCGCCTCGGAGGCGGGAGGACGTACTACCTTCATAAGCTCGTCCCGGGGCCAGTCCCGCCTCCCGGGACGATCGCGTCGGAAATCCCTCCCTGGCTACCGACGCGCAGGCGTGGCGCGGGCCGTGTGGACCCCCTGCCTCCCGCGGCCCCGCCACGCCGCTCTTTTCTGCCTCAAATCAAATAGGGGAAACGGGGGCCACCGCTGTGGCTAGTCCGCCAGGAAAGCCGCTGTCTTCTCGATCACGTCGGGACGGTCGAGCCAGGGCCAATGTCCCGCGCGCTCGATCATCTCGAGAGTGGCGTTCTCGCCGATGGCCTCTGCGTGGCGCGGCCCCCATTCGCGCCCCAGATAGGGATCCTCGGTCGGCCAGAGGATGAGCGTGGGGCAGCTCAGGTCGCCGAGGCGCTCGCCGGCGCCGGCCAGGACTTCGGACGGCGATGCTCGGTAGAGACGGAGAATCGCGCGGCGGGT
>DATDKQ010000171.1:0-2609 GCA_036519915.1 Solirubrobacterales bacterium
AGATTCTGCCGGCGGCGCTTTCGGTGACGTAGAGCGCGCCACCGGGGCCCACGGTGCTGCCCGAGCCACCCTCAAGGCCGGTCAGCAGCTGGGTGGCGGTGGGCGGCGGGGCTGGGGGTGCGGCGTTTGCCGCGGACGGCGCGATCATCCCGACCACGACCGCTACCAAAAGCAGGAGCTTTCGTTGGGACCCCATAGGCATTGCTTGCTTCATGCGTATCTCCTTCTCCCTCAGGTTTCCCTGCCTGGAGCGACAGTACCGGCCCGATTTACGCCCCATGTAAGGCGGCGTAAGCTGGACCCATGACCGGTCGCCTGCTCGACTACGCCGGTCCGGTGTTACGCGCCGCCCGCGAGCGCGCCGGCGCGACGCAGCGAGAAGTCGCTGAGCGCGCGGGGGCGAGCACGGCGACCGTTTCCCGCCTTGAGAACGGCATAGCGACCCCCTCCGATCCGCTCATCGACGCGATCCTTGACGCCTATTGCGTGGTCAGCGGCGTGCCTCGGCTGGAGTTGCTGGAACGTGCTGCGGCCGATTGGCAGCAGAATGACTACGGCGAGGTGAAGGGCCTTTAGGTCTACCCACGCGTCGTGCCCGCCGGTATCTCGCGCCTTGACCGTTGCGTTTTCCATGCAATGCGGATAGCCGCTTCTCGTCCAAAGCGGCTATTCCGACAGCCTGGCGGCTTCGAGGGCTTCGTCGCGCCTCCCGAACCACACCACGCGGACGATTTTGCCGTTCCGAATCGTCCAAATCGAGGCATTCGTCCCCTCGATCTCGATGCCGCTCCCGCGTCCGCGCCCTCGGGTGGTCGTCACGGAGATCACGTGGTCGCCCGCGTCGATCAGCTCCTCGCAGTCGTCCTCGATCTCCTCCCATGCCTCATAGCGCTCGCGGAAGAAGCGCCGAAGGCCCTCGTGCCCCCGATAGACGCCCCATCCTGTGAGGCCCGCGAGCGGTCCTCGCGTCATATCCCACTCGACTTCTGCGTCGTAGAGGGCGAGGACGGCCGCGGGGTCACCCCGAGCCACTGTCTCGTAGAGATCACGCACGATCTCAACGTTCTCCTCCGACATCGCCTACTCCGACAGCCCGACGGCCTGCAGCGCCTGGTCACGGTCAAGGTAGTAGTCGGCCTCGACGACGAGGCCATCTCGCAGGCGGTGAACGACGGCGAAGGACTGCGTGTATGGCGCGTTCTCGCCCTGCCCGACCATGCGCGTGCAGGCGACGAAGCGGCCATCGCCGACGTCGATCAGATCGTCGAGGCGCACCTCGAGTGGCCCAGCCAGGTCGATCAAGCTCTGCATTCGTGCGAGCGCAGCAGCACGTCCTCTGTAGACACCGGCATTGGGCCAGCCCGGTCCCTCGCGGTACACGGCATCTTCGGCCCAGAACTGATCCATCACGGCCGCTGGACCGGACTCGTTCCAGACCTCGTAGGCCCGACGGATGCTGTCCGCGTCCTCCTGCGACATCGCCCATTCAGTATCCCCCGGCGTAGGGGAGGGTGCGAGCACAGAACTGCCCGCTCGAAAGACCGCCGAGGCCATGGCCCGGGACATCGAGGAGCTTGCAGCCAAGGAAGCCAAGCGTGCAAGGCCGATCAAGACCGCCACCTTCGACGAGGTCGCGGAATGAGGGCTAGTGATGCGGCGGCAGAGCGTCGTTCAGCTTCACTCCATTCAGACTTAGTAGAACAAGATGCAGGTCCAGTCGGAGTGTCCAATGCTTGGGTCCGCCAAGAATCCCGTGGCGCCGAAGTTGTCAGCGGCCTGCCTGCAGCCACGCGTGAGTCTCTCGACATCATCAGCGCTGAATCCAGCTGGCTTCGTCGTCAGGCACCTACCAGAGACCGGCCGGCCGAATGCGTCGAGCGCTCCCTGCCAAGTGTCCCCCACCTTCAGGCAGGCGTTCGACAACGGAGGAATCTGCGAGTTACGGGGGTCGTCGCGTGGCTGAGCAGCAGACGCGGTGCCCGCCGTGACTCCGAGCAAGACCGCAGCCGTGACCACGCCGATTAGAAACGGGAGTCGCTTACCCATGCTGTCCTTCCCTTCTCCCTGAGTTAGCGATGCGGCTTAACCCATTCCCCCATCAATGTGCGGAAGCTATCAGGGGGAGGATGCGAGATGAGAGCTGCCTCGAAAGACCGCTGTGGCCTACTCAGACCGACCGGCGGCTTCGAGGGCCTCATCCCTAGTCCAGAAGACCTGACGCCTTGTGACTAGGCCCTCCCGATACCAGATCACCGACCAGGTGGGCATCTCAAACGGGACGCCGCTGCCCCTACCCCGTGCAGTGAGCACGAGCGCGAGGAAGACTCGGTCCTCACCCAGGTCCGTTATCTGCTCGATCTCGGTGTGGACGACCCCCTCCGCAACTTCCCAGAGTTCCTCGATCCACCCTCGCACCTCTGCCCGCCCGCGGTACAGCTCTCCAATCCCAGGGACACCAGGCAGGGCCTCCCAGACGACATCAGGGCTGAGGAAAGCCAGCCAGGCGTCTAAGTCGCCTCGGTTGAGAGCATCGATCGCTTCCCGTGCAAGCTCGACGTTCTCCTCCGACATCGCCCGCGCAGTATCTCGCGGCCGAGCCGTCCAGGAAA
>DATDKQ010000172.1:0-2066 GCA_036519915.1 Solirubrobacterales bacterium
CGTCGTCAAGCAGGTCCACGAGGTCCTCGACCGGATGTCGGCCTTCGCGGAGCGGATCCGCTCAGGGGAGTGGAGGGGCCACACCGGCAAGCCGATCCGGAACGTGATCAACATCGGGATCGGCGGCTCGGACCTGGGGCCTGTGATGGCGTACGAGGCGCTGCGGCACTACTCGCGGCGCGAGGTGACCTTCCGCTTCGTCTCCAACGTCGATGGCACCGACTTTGCCGAGAAGACCCGCGATCTCGATCCGGAGGAGACGCTCTTCATCATCTCCTCGAAGACCTTCACCACGTTGGAGACGATGACCAACGCCCACACAGCGCGCGAGTGGGCGCTCGGGCAACTCGGCTCCGACGAGGCGATCGCAAAGCACTTCGTCGCGGTTTCTACCAACGCCGAGGGCGTCGCCGAGTTCGGCATCGACACCGACAACATGTTCGGCTTCTGGGACTGGGTCGGCGGGCGCTACTCGATGGACTCGGCGATCGGGCTCTCGACCATGCTCGCCATCGGACCGCAGCAGTTCGAGCAGATGCTGGCCGGCTTCCACGCCGTCGATGAGCACTTCAAGGAGAGCCCGATCGGGGAGAGCTTGCCCTCGATCCTGGGGCTGCTGGCGGTCTGGTACGGGGACTTCTTCGGCGCCCAGACGGCGGCGGTGCTCCCCTACGACCAATACCTGCACCGTTTCCCGGCGTATCTCCAGCAGCTGACCATGGAGTCGAACGGCAAGCACGTCACGGTCGATAGCGCCCGGGTCGACTACGAGACGGGCGCGATCTACTGGGGCGAGCCGGGGACCAACGGGCAGCATTCCTTCTACCAGCTGATCCACCAGGGGACGCGCCTGATTCCCTGCGACTTCATCGGCTTCTACCAGTCGCTCAATCCGCTCGGAGAGCACCACGACCTGCTCATGTCCAACGTCTTCGCACAGCCCGAGGCGCTCGCCTTCGGCAAGACACCGGAGCAGGTCCGGGAGGAGGGGACCCCCGAGCCGATCGTGCCCCACCGGGTGATGGAGGGAAACAGGCCCTCGAACGTGATCCTCGCCGAGCGGCTCACGCCACACATGCTCGGAACGCTGGTTGCCCTCTACGAGCACAGCGTCTTCACGCAGGGCGCGATCTGGGGGATCGACTCCTTCGATCAGTGGGGGGTCGAGCTGGGGAAGGTGCTCGCGAAGAAGATCATTCCCGAGCTCCAGTCCGCCGAGGAGCCGGAGCTCGACCACGACTCATCGACCAACGACCTGATCCGGCGCTACCGCGCGAATCGATCCGGCGGGTGACAGCGATGGGGCTGGAGCAATACGAGCGCGTGCTCGAGGTCGCCGGCCGGCGCGCCCGCCGCTACCTGGACGAGGTAGCGGATCGCCCGGTGCGGGAGGAGGCGGGGGTGGAGGAGCTGCGCGCCGCCCTCGACCGAAAGCTCCCCGAGGAGGGTGAGGACCCGGCCACGGTGGTCGACGAGCTGGCGGAGGCAGCCGAGCCCGGATTGATCGCCCTCGGCAACCCGCGTTACTTCGGCTTCGTGATCGGCGGGACACTCCCCGCGGCCCTGGGAGCCGAGTGGCTGACGACCGCCTGGGACCAGATCGCGAGCCTCTACGTCTGCGGCCCCTCGGCCTCGGTCGCGGAGGAGGTCTCCGGCCGCTGGGTCCTGGAGGTCCTGGGGCTGCCCACCGACGCGGGCTTCGGGCTCACCACCGGCGGCACGATGGCGAACTTCTCCGGGATCGCGGCCGGCCGCCACGCGGTTCTCGAGCGACTGGGTTGGGATGTGGAGGCAAAGGGCCTGAACGGCGCCCCGCCGGTTCGGGTGCTCGTTGGCGAGCACGCCCACGCGACGATCTTCGTCGCCCTGAGGCTGCTGGGCTTGGGCGATGAGAACGCAATCCGTGTGAGAGCGGACGATGCCGGCCGCATGGACCCGGAGGCGCTGGCCGCCGAGCTCGAACGGGGAGAGGGACCCGCGATCGTCTGCACGCAGGCCGGTGAGGTGAACACGGGCTGCTTCGACCCGTTCCCGGCCCTGACTGACATCTGCCGCGAGCATGACGC
>DATDKQ010000173.1:0-3147 GCA_036519915.1 Solirubrobacterales bacterium
GAGCGGCTCGCCGGCGGCCTGCGCGAGGTGGCCGGTGACCGGCCCGTGCAGGTGGCGAGCGTTCCCGGCCTGGTCACCGTCTTCTTCTCGGCCGACCCGGTCCGGGACTTCGCGGGAGCGAGCGGCTGCGACACCGCCGCCTACGGCCGCTTCTGCCGGGCGCTGCTCGATCGCGGCGTGTACCCGCCCGCCTCGCAGTTCGAAGCCTGGTTCCCGTCCCTCGCCCACGACGACCAGACGATCGGCGCGACGATCGAGGCGGCGGCCGAGGCCTTTCGCGAAGCCATCTGAGCATCGCCCCTCTAACCTCGCGCTTCCGCATGGCGTTGACCGGCACCTCCCTCGCCCCCCTTGCCGCCCTGCTTCGCGACGGGGAGAACGTGATCGCGCCGCACATCACCGACTCGGACGAGGAGCCGGCGCTGGGCGCCCTCGCGGCGGCCGGCCCAAGGGCCGCGGAGGCACCGGGCGAGTACCTTCTCCTGGTCGAGGCGATCCGTGAGGGCTACCTGCTGCACTACGAGAGCCCCAGACTGATCCAGGGCGCAGACCCGGACCTCTGCCTGCTCGCGGGCGACTATCTCTACGCCCTCGGCCTCGAGCGGCTCGCCGCTCGAGGTGACCTGGAGGCCGTCGGCGAGCTCGCGGACCTGATCAGCCTGCTGGCACAGATCCATGCCGAAGGCGAGCCCGGCCCCCCGGACGACATGGTGCGGGCGCTCTGGCTGGCGGCAACCGCCGCGGTCGCCGCGGGAGCTTCGCCGGAGCACCTCGAAGCCAAGGAGAAGCTGCGGGAGGGTGACCCCGACGCTGGAGAATCGCTGGCAGCGGCCGCGGCCGAAACGGCCGTCGAGGCGGGCCTCGGCGACGCTCTGGCGCGGGCAGCCGAGTCGATAGGCTTCCCTCGCGAGCGACTCCCGGATCGTGGCTGAAGAGGGAAATGACAAGCAGGGGGCACCGAAGAGCCTGAAGAAGCCGGATCCTGCCGGCTACTTCAAGGGCGAATCGATGACCCGGCGCACGGTCTTCACGATCGGCGTCCAGGCCGTTGGTGGCGTGGCGATCGCAGCCGTCGCGCTTCCGGCGGTCGGGTTCGCCGTCGCCCCGCTCTTCGAAGAGGAGTCCGAGCCCTGGCAGTCGGTCGGCCCGACCACCGACTTCACACCCGATACCTACAGGCCGGTCGTGATCACCGCCGTCGAGGGGATCGGCGAGACGGGTAAGAGCACTGCCTACATCCGGCAGGGGAACCCGGAGATCACCAACACGCCTGCGGCGAAGGAAAAGGGCTACCCGCCGGAGACTTCGAGCGAGTTCATCGCGATCTCGACCCGTTGCGCGCACGTCGGGTGCCCGGTCCGTTTCGTACAGGCGAGCGGCAATTTCATCTGCCCGTGCCACGGCGGTGTCTACGGCTTCGTCGGCGAGCGGATCGGCGGGCCCCCGGTGCGTCCGCTCGACCGCTTCCAGACCCGGGTGACCAACGGCCAGGTCGAGGTCGGCCCCCGCTACAGCGTCACCAACAGCCTCGATCCGGTCCGCGCCCGGGACCCCGGCGAGTTCACCGGCGGCATTTGGAACTACATCTACCCGCCGCGGCCCTCGGTGCCGCCGCCGCCGTAGAACCATGCCGAAGCTTCCAAGACCAGGACCACTCAGTCGCCCGGCGCCGCCCGGGCAGCGGACCAACGGCGCCAACGGGGCGAACGGGGCCGGCCCGGCGGAGGTCGCCAAGGAGGCCGGCACCGATGTCGTTGGGTGGCTCGACGAGCGCACCGGCGGCTCGAGCTTCCTCACCGCGATGCTCTACCGGAAGGTGCCCAAGGGCACCAACTGGTTCTACACGCTGGGGTCCGCCACCCTGTTCGCGTTCGTCTTCCAGGCGCTGACCGGAGTCTTCCTGGCGATGTACTACACGCCATCGCCGACCCAGGCCTACGGCTCGATCACCCACCTCACCAACGACGTCTGGATGGGGGAGTTCGTCCGCGGCATGCACAAGTGGGGCGCCTCCGTGATGATCATTTGCATCTTCCTGCACATGGCGCGGGTCTTCTTCTTCGGAGCCTACAAGTACCCGCGGGAGCTCAACTGGGTGATCGGCGTCACGCTCCTGATCCTCACCCTGATCATGGGACTCACGGGCTACCTGCTGCCCTTCGATCAGCGCTCCTACTGGGCGACGATCGTCGCCAACAACATCACCGGCACGGGTCCGATCGTGGGGCCGTACCTGGCGGACTTCCTGAGAGCAGGCCCGGAGATCGGAGCGACCACGCTGTCGCGGTTCTACGCGATCCACATGCTCTTAGTGCCCGGCCTGATCATCGCCCTGATCGGCGCGCACCTCTACCTCGTCGTCAAGCTCGGCACCACGGCGCCGCCGTGGCTGAAGGCCGGTAAGCCCAAGACCGCCGTGCCCAAGGAGGAGGTGGGATGAACAGGGGCGAGAAGGAGAAGTACCTCCGCGACTACGAGGTCCTGAAGAAGAAGGGCAAGCCGTTCTTCCCCTACGCGGTGCTCAAGGACTCGACGATGGCGCTCATTGTCGCTCTGGTCATCGTCGTCCTGTCGATCGGGCTCGGCGCCGAGCAGGGCCCGAAAGTCGATCCGACCACCACCACCTACACCCCACGGCCCGAGTGGTACTTCTTCTTCCTGTTCGAGCTGCTCCGGGTGATCAAGCCCGTCTGGGCGGTCCCCATCGCGACGGTCGGCATCCCGACTCTGGCGATGGTCCTGCTCCTGCTCCTGCCCTTCTACGACCGCAATTCGGAGCGCAGGCCGGAGCGCAGGCCGATCGCCGCAACCGCTGGGATCCTGACGATCATCGCGATCGCATACCTGACCTTCCTCGGCGCGACCGCCGGGCCGCCCAGCCAGATCGACCTGCAGACGTCGGCCGCCCTCGAACCCGGCAAGGAGGTAGTGGCCCAGTCCGGTTGCCTCGCCTGTCACAAGCTCGGGGACAACGGCAACGAGGGACCCGGCCCGGATCTGACCCACATCGGCGCGCGGATCCCGCGGGCCGCGATCGCGCGCTCCCTCGACGTCGGCCCGGGCATCATGCCCTCCTTCCAAAGCCTGCCGCCGCAGAAGTTCCAGGCCCTGACGGCCTATCTCGCGTCGCTGAACTAACCCGGCCTC
>DATDKQ010000174.1:0-2197 GCA_036519915.1 Solirubrobacterales bacterium
CATGGCGTACGCTCTTGGTATTTCACCACGCAGGAGGTGGCCATGAACACGTTCTACGAGCACCATCGGGATAGCATTCGCTTTGGATATCGGTGCTTCGACCGGATCCTGCTCAACGGCCTTATCCAACCATTCCAGCAACCTGAGCGCGTGATCGGGTTCTTCAACACCTACCGGAATCAGTACCCCGTGAGCCGAGACGTGCTCCGCGACATCGCTGACCAGTTCCAGAACTGGGTGAAGAACCGCTCGCTGAAGTGGGGTGCGCCCATCGTCGACGCGCCCCCCGGTCGGCGCGACGAGTTTGTCGCGCCCTACTTTCAGCGCGCCCAGCCCGACGAGGTGGTCGTCATCCTCAGGGCCCGCGAACCGGCGCGCATCCTGATCGCCATCGGCAATAAGCAGGACAACCGCTGGCACCTGCAACTGGCCCAGCGCTGGGTCATCCAGTACAACTTCTACGTGAATGATCGCGCCTGGGGCCGGATGTTCGTGCGGCTCTGCCCGTACTTCCCCTTTTCCGCCCGTGTCTGCCTCAACCAGCATCACTGGTTGGCCAATCAGCTGCGGGCGCGCGGCATCGAGTTCCAGCAGTGCACCAATGCCTTCCTGAAATGCCGGGACCCGCACCGGCTCCAAGACCTCGCCGACTCCCTCACCGCGCGGGATCTCGCGAGCTGCGGGGAGAAGTGGCTGGCGCGCTTCACCCCGTTCTTCACCACCCGGGAGCGGCAAGACGCCGGCTGCCGCCATCGCCTGTTCTTTGCCCAGGTCGAGTATTGCGACAACCTGATCTTCCATCGGCGGGCGGCGCTCGACGCCCTGGGCGAGCGCCTGCTGGATGCCAACCGCACGATCGGCCAACCTACGAAGCTCACGGTGATCTTCGGCCGCAAGATCACCCGACGCTACCGCGGCCAGCTGCAGACCGTGATCGAGGATCTCGATCTCCCCAACCCCGTCATCCGGAGCCACTACGGCCACGGGTTCATCAAACAGTACGTCCGCGATCACCGCCTGCTCCGCACGGAGCCCGCCACCAACAACGTGGCTGACTACGCGGTGCCCAAGGCCGTCGACAACCTCCCGCTCCTCCGGCGAAAGCTCGCCGCCATTGTCGATAGCTACCTCGATGTGCAGCAAGACATCCTGGAGACCTTCGTCGATCGCGGGCAACTCCGGACCCTGAGCCAGCCCACCATCCTCCCCACCGGCAAACGCGTGCCGGGCCTGAAGCTCGACCACCCGCGGCAACTCGCCCTGATGCATGCCCTGGTCTGCTTCTCCCACATCGCGGCCGGGAACACGTTTACCACCGCCGAACTCCACTCGCGCACCGTGGCGGCGTTGGACGCTTCGCCCGAGGCCTATCGCCTCGCCTCCCTGCGCTACGAGTTGTCCAAGCTCCGGGCCAAGGGGCTGGTCGAGAAACTGCCGCACTCCCGGCGCTACCGCCTTCGGCCGGAGGGCTATCGCATCTGCCTCGTGTTTCTCAAGCTCTTTGAACGGATCTACGCCCCCCTCACGGCCGGGCTCCTGCGGCCCGTTTCGGCCGACACCCGCCTTCAGGGCCATCGGGTCTCGGAGCTTGACAAGCTCTACCAACGGGTCGTCGAGGCTCTCGACCGCCTCCTGCAGGCGGTCGGTCTCAAGGCCGCCTGACCATGTGGACAACCGGGAACAGAATTCTCGTTACACTCCCCATAACGGTTTAACTACGGACCGGGGTGGCAAGGCCCCGTCGTCCGCGGCCCGGGGCCCGGCCGGCGGGGACAGTCCCGCCGCCGCCAGACCGGCGGATGGCGACGCGGGGGGAGGCGAGAGATGACCGGCGCTGAATTCGTCGCGGAGTGCCTCAGCCAGGAAGGCGTGTCGAAGGTCTTCGGCCAGTGCGGCCACACGAACCTGGCGCTGATCGACGCCCTCCCCAAGGTGGGGATCGACTTCGTGTCCTTCCGGCACGAGCAGCTCGCCGCGCATGCCGCCGACGCGTATTTCCGCACCTCGCACAAGCTCGCGGTCGTCCTGGTGCATCTCTCGCCGGGCCTCACGAACGCCCTGACCGGCGTCGTGACGGCCGCCGCGGACCTGACCCCGATGGTGGTGATCTCGGGCAACACGCCCGCCTACAACCACGCGCGCGAAGCGCATCAGTGCATTCGCTTCCACGCGGACGCGTCGCAGGGGGACATCTTCC
>DATDKQ010000175.1:0-16563 GCA_036519915.1 Solirubrobacterales bacterium
AGTCGTATATCCAGCCCACACCGCGTCTCGCGCTGCGATGGAACTTCGTGAACATCTCGGCGGGGCGCGGGTCCTTGTAGACCTGCGGCTTCATGTCCTTCGGGCTGACCTCGGCCATGTTCTCTTCACAAACCCTGCGGGGGGCACGGGTTACGCCTGGCTCCAGCCTCGGGAGCGGGCCAGGGCCTCGTGCCAGCGGCAGAGGAGCTCCTCCCGGTCAGCCTCGTCCATCCGCGGCTCGTAGCGGGCCGCCTCTCGCCACATCTCGCGGACCTGCGCCGCGGTCCATTCCCCGGTTGCGATCCCGGCGAGATAAGCGGCTCCGAGCGCAGTGGTCTCGGCGACCTCGGGGACGATCACCGGGGCTCCCAGAACGTCCGCCTGGAACTGCATCAGCCAGGCGTTGACGACGGCGCCGCCGTCCGCCTTCAGCGACGGCACGCTCTTGCCCGATGCGGCCTCCTGCGCACGCACCGCGTCGACCGTCTGGTAGGCGATCGCCTCGAGGGCGGCGCGTGCCAGATGCGCCCTTCCCGTCCCCCGGGTGAGCCCGACGATCGTTCCCCGCGCGTACGGGTCCCAATGCGGTGAGCCGAGCCCGGTGAGGGCCGGCACGAAGTAGACATCGTCGTTCGAGTCGAGCGACGCCGCCAGCGGCTCGGTCTCGGCCGCCTCGGAGATGATCCCGAGCCCATCGCGAAGCCACTGAACGGCCGCCCCCGTGACGAAGACCGCGGCCTCCAGGGCGTAGTCCACCTGATCGCCGAGCCCCCAGGCGACCGTGGTGAGCAGTCCCTCCCCCGGCTCCGGCGCGTCGGTGCCCGTGTTGAGCAGGACGAAGCTGCCCGTGCCGTAGGTGTTCTTGGTCTCGCCCGGCTGCTGACAGGCCTGGCCGAAGAGCGCGGCCTGCTGGTCCCCGGCGATCCCCGCCACCGGCACGTCTCCCCCGAAGACCGAGGTCGTGCCATAGAGCTGCGAGGACGGCACCGGCTCCGGCAGCGACCGTGGATCGACGCCGAGCAGCCCGCAGAGCTCCTCATCCCAGGCGAGCTTGCGGATGTCGAAGAGCATCGTCCGGGAGGCGTTCGAGTAGTCGATCAGGTGCCGGCCTGTCAGCTTGAACACCAGCCAGGAGTCGATCGTCCCGAACACCGTCCCCTCCGGCAGATCCGCGTTCTGGATCAGCCACTCGATCTTCGTCCCGGAGAAGTAGGGGTCGATCACCAGGCCGGTGCGCTCGCGGACCAGAGCCTCGTGACCGGCCTCGCGCAGCTCGTCGCAGCGCGCCGCCGTGCGGCGGTCCTGCCAGACGAGTGCGCGGTGCACCGGCTCGCCGCTCCTCGGGTCCCAGGCGACGACCGTCTCGCGCTGGTTGGTGATCCCGATTCCCTTCAGGTCAGATCCCTGGACGGCGGCGTCGGCAAGCGCGCCAACCGCAACCCGGCGGGACACCTCCCAGATCTCGGCGGCGTCGTGCTCGACCCACCCGGGACGCGGGAAGTGCTGCTCGAACTCGCTGTAGGAGCGACCCCGCGGGCGCCCCTCCTCGTCGAAGGCGATGCACGTGGTCCCCGTGGTCCCCTGGTCGATCGCCAGGATCATCGGCCGGAGACGCTATCTGGACCGGGCCCGGGCGGCTCGCCGGATGTCGCGCAGCTGACTGGCGCGGTGCAGGAATCCGGCCGGCGTGCGGCCCGAGACCCGGTGTTCGAGCGGGACCTCGATCTCCGCGACGCGGTAGCCGGCTCGGACCGCGTCGATGGTCATGCCGGTTTCCATCCCCCAGCCGTCCGCGAACGGCAGAAGTCTCCGAAGTGTCGACAGGCGCATCGCACGCTGCCCGGACAGCGGTGCGGCCACGCGGGCTCCGCAGAGCCGCTCGACCACCCGCCGCGCATAACCGAGGGCGACGCCGAAGCCGCCGCTTCGAACAAATCGGGTTGCCCTGTCGGGCACCCTCGCATCTGCAAAGGCAGCCAGCGCCAGGTCGCAGTCGCCGGCCTCGACCGCCTCGACGAGCGCAACGAGCCGCCCGGCGCTCTCGCCGAGGTCGGCGTCACAGAGCAGGACGGTTGCCCCGCCGTCGAACTCTCCGAGTGCCGCGTGCGCCGCGGCCGTCACGTTGGCCCCCTTGCCGTGCGGGCGCCTCCGGCCCACCACCCAGGCGCCTCGGCGCATCGCGATCTGCGGCGTGTCGTCGCTCGAAGCATCGTCGGCGACCAACAGGCGAGCTCCAGGCAGCGCCTCAGCCAGCGCGTCGAGCGTCGCCCGGATCCGCTCCCCCTCGTTACGAGCGGCCACGATGACCACCCTCCCCGCAGCGCTTTCCCGCATCACCGCCGGATATTGTCCCCGCGGCGCGTGGCGGATGTAGAGGCCCACATCACGGGGACCGTTTGGAAGATCGAGGTCGCCGTCGGCGATCAGGTCGACGAGGGCGAAACCGTCGCCATCCTCGAGTCGATGAAGATGGAGATGCCGGTCGAGGCGGAGGACCCTGGCAAGGTCGCCGAGATCCGCGTCGAGGAGGGCCAGTCGGTCTCCGAGGGCGACGTTCTGGTCGTCCTCGAATAGCCTCCGCCAAATGTCGGAAGAGCTAGCGGGAGGGAAGCTCCTTCTCGACCATCCAGCTGAGGCGGTCGCCCGGCTGACCCTGAACAGACCGGATTCTCGGAACGCACTCGACCACGAGACGCTGAACGGCATCGCCGAGGTCATGCCGGCCCTCGACCGGGGCATCGAGGTGCGTTGCGTGATCCTCACCGGCGCCGGAGGCATCTTCTCGGCGGGCTACGACATCGGCGGATTCTCCGAGCACGAGTTCGAGGCCGAAGCCGAGTCCCTCGTCGCCCATCCCTTCGCGCGCGGACTCGACGCGGTCGCCGCGCATCCGTGGCCGGTCCTCTGCGCGATCAACGGCCACGCCCTCGGCGGCGCTCTCGAGCTCACTCTGTGCTGCGACCTGCGCATCTGCGCGCGCGGCGCCAAGCTCGGCATGCCCCCCGCGAAGCTCGGCCTGATCTATGGCCACACCGGCCTGCAGCGGTTCATCGACGCAATCGGCGTGCCGCGAACCAAGGAGCTCTTCCTGACCGGCAACAACGTGACGGCGGAGCGGGCGGAGGAGCTCGGCCTGGTCAATCAGGTCACGGACGACGGCGACCTCGAGGCCGCCGCGGTGGAGCTCGCGGCGGAGATCGCGGCCAACGCGCCGCTCTCGATGCGCGGCAACAAGTACGCAATCGACACGCTCAACTCCTACTCCCGCCTCACACCGGAGCAGGAGCGCGAGCTGATCGAGCTGCGCGAGTCCTGCTTCCGCTCGGAGGACTTCCGCGAGGGCGTGGCGGCCTTCGCGGAGAAGCGCAAACCGGTCTGGAAGGGGCGCTAACCCGCCTCGGCAGGCTCGGGCACCTGATGCTCGCCGGTCTCCTCGCGGAGGCGACCGCCGGCAGTGGCGGTCGACGGCCACCAGATCTTGTCGCCGATCACCTCGACAGCGGCCGGAACCATGATCGTGCGGACGATGAAGGTGTCCAGCAGGATGCCGAGCGCCACCATCAGGCCGAGGTCGAAGGTGAAGCTCACCGGCAACGTCATCAGCACCGAGAACGTGCCCGCGAGGATGATGCCGGCGCTCGTGATCACCCCGCCCGTGGCGGCGAGTGCCCGGAGCATGCCCTCGCGCGTGCCGTGCGTGCGGGCCTCCTCGCGCACGCGGGCCATCAGGAAGATCGTGTAGTCGATCCCCAGCGCGACCAGGAAGATGAACGCGAACAGCGGAATCGAGGAATCGAATCCGGCGTCCCCGACGACGAAGCGGATGATCAGGATCGAGATTCCGAGGGAGCAGGCGAACGACAGGACCACGCTGAGCAGAAGTACGAGCGGCGCGACCAGCGCCTGCAGCAGGATCGCCAAGATCACCGCCATCACCAGGAGCGCCAGCGGGACGATGATCTCTATGTCCCGCTGGTTCGCCTGGTCGACGTCGTAGTTGATCGCGCTAGTGCCGCCGACCAGCGCCGTGACCCCGTTCGGGAGGTCCGAGAGCGCGTCCCGCATGCGAGGCACGACGTTCAGGCCCGACTTGTCGAGCGGGTCCGAGCTGAGGACGGCGTCCACCTCCCCGATCTGACCGTTGGTCGATCGCACCCCCGTGTCAGTGGCTGTGGCGACGCCGTTGACCCCCCGCAACCGGTTCTCGACCTCCGAGATATCACCGGGCGTGACGGGTCCGCTCTCGCTTTCCACCAGGACAGTGGTCGGGGCCAGGGTGCCCGCTGGGAAGGAGGACTCCAGGACATCGAACCCCTCGACGGCCTCCACCGAGTGCTTGAAGAAGCTGGTTGTCGAGTAGTCGACCTTGTAGGCCAGCAGGCCGAACGCTCCCGCAATGAAGAGGGCTCCCGTAGTGATCAGTGCAGCCACCGGCCGCTTCAGCACCCAATCGCCGAACCGGCGCCACGGGCCCTGGCCGCCCACCGAAGGATGCTCGGGGTCGTAGGCCACCACGGCGCGACGGGGCCAGAACCCCCTGCGACCGAAGATCGTCAGCAGCGTCGGGAGCAAGGTCAGGCCGGCAACCATCGCTGTGAAGACCGAAATCGCCGCCACGGGGCCGAGGGAGCTCGTGTTCTTGTTGTCCGCGAGCGCCAGGGTGAGCATCGCGAGCGACACCGTCATGCCGCTGGCGAAGATCGCGGGCCCCGCACGCCGCAAGGCGCGCCCCATGGCCTCGTGCTTGTCGTCGATCCGCCGCAGTTCCTCTCGGTAACGGGAGACGAGTAAGAGGCAGTAGTCGGTCCCCACCCCGAACATGAGGACGATCAGGATGCTGGTGCTGTTGGAGGAGACCGTCGCGCCCGATTTCGCCAGCGCGTAGACGAGCGCCTGGGTGATCGTGTAGGCGAAGAAGACGACGATCAGGGGGCTGAGTGCCACCAGGACCGACCGGTAGATCGCTCCCAGGAGCACGAGGACCAGCAGGACGGTCGCCAGCAGCAGCTTCGTGTCGATGCTGTTGAAGACCTCGTGGGCGTCGGTGGCGAATCCGACACCACCGGTGACGAAGACCTGCATGCCCCGGGTGTCGCTGTGGGTGATGTCCCGGATCGCCTCCCCCCAATCCGCCTCCTTCTCGAAGTCGGTGGGCGTCGTGTAGATCGCGGTGGCGACGTCACCGTTCTTGGAGACGAGGCTCGGTGCGGCTCCGGGAGTGAATGGAATCTGTTGCGGGCCGACGACGTTGATCTTCTCGCTGCCGGCCTCGTTGATCGCCTGCTGGTCGGCCAGGATCTTCTGCTTGTCGGCCGCCGTCAGCCCCCCGGCGCGCTTGTAGACCACGATCGCCGTGTCGGTCTCGCCCTGCTGGAAGTCGCGGTCCTGCGCCCGGACCACCTCCGTGGACTCGGCGCTCGCAGGCAGGAAGGATTCAGTGTCGTCGGTGGTGACATCCGACAGCTTCGATCCGACCGGGAACAGGGCAAAAGCGGCGATCAGCCAGATCGCCAGCACGAGCCACTTGCCACGCCGACCGGCGACTACAGATGCAAGTCTGCGCACCCGGAACACAGTAGCGAGCCTTGTTTTGCGACTCTATGTAGAGAGCAACCATGGCTGAGGAAATGGAAGCGACAGCAGTTGAGCTCGACCCAGCCGTCGAGGAGCGCGTCCAGGCCCTGATCGAGGCCGGACGTCCCGCGGACTGCGTCGATCTCTCGGAGGTCGACTCGTTGGTGCAGGAAACGAACCTCACCGAGGAAGAGGCGGATCAGGTGCATGAGCGCATTGAGAGCGCCGGGCTCTCGATCGAGGACGACTGCGGACGCGCCGCGGACGAACCAGCCGGCTACCGCAACGGCGAACTCGCCGAGCAGACCACCGACGCTCTGCAGCTCTTCTTCAACGAGATGCGCCGCTACCCCCTGCTCACCAAGGAGGAGGAGATCGATCTCGCCCAGCGGATCGAGCGAGGGGACCTCGAAGCCAAGGAGCGGCTGATCAACTCGAACCTCAGGCTGGTCGTCTCGAACGCCCGCCGCTACATGCGCCAGGACCTCAACCTGCTGGATCTGATCCAGGAAGGAATCCTCGGCCTGATCCGCGCCGCCGAGAAGTTCGATTGGCGCAAGGGCTACAAGTTCTCGACCTACGCGACCTTCTGGATCCGCCAGGCGATTCAGCGGGCGCTCGAGTCCAAGGAGCGCACGATCCGGGTGCCGAACCAGGTCGCCCAGCGCGAGCGCAAGGTCGCGCGGACCGAGCGCCAGTTGGCGACAAAGCTCGGCCGCGATCCGACCACCGAGGAGATCGCCAAGGAGGCTGAGCTGGAGCCTGCGCAGGTCGAGGAGATCCGCGACCTGACCCGGGTGGTAACCAGCCTCGACCGCCCCGTCGGCGAGGAGGACGGGTCGTCGATGGGCGAATTCGTCCAGGACGAGCGGGTCGGGCCGTCCGAGGAGGTCGCCCTCAGCTTCCGCGACCAGGCGATTCGACGCGCCGTCCAAGACCTTCCCGAGGACGAGCGCAAGGTGATCCAGCTGCGCTACGGCATCAACGGCGACGAGCCCACCCCTCTCCGCGAGACCGGACGCCGTCTCGAGCTGAGGCCGAGCGAGGTCAAGCAGCTCGAGGAGAAGGGCCTCAACCGCCTCGCCGAGGCCCGCGAGGTCGAGGCGATGCGCGAAGCCGCGTAAGGACCAGTTGGACTACACGATCAAGAACCTCAGGGAGGTCGAGGACATGGCGGCCAGCCAGGGCTTCGGCGAGGTCCAGGAGGCGCGGTTCGCCAATGCCGATCTCGACGCGGAGCAGAGCGGGATCTCGCTTCAGAAGGTGAAGCCCGGCAAGCGGCACGCCTTCGCCCATCGCCACAACGAGGCGGAGGAGGTCTACGTGGTGATCTCAGGATCGGGCCGGGTCAAGCTCGACGACGAGGTCAAGAAGGTCGGCGAGCTCGACGCGATCCGGGTGGCGCCGTCGGTCACACGCGCGTTCGAGGCCGGCGCCGAGGGTCTCGAGCTGCTCGCCTTCAGCCCGCGCGCCAAGGGCGACGCCGAGATCGTCGAAGACTTTTCCTGGGACTAGGCGTCCGGCGCCCTTCATAAGTTTCTGGGGTGCCGCCGCTGATCGGCTTCGACGAGGCGCTCGAGCTCGGCGCCCTCATAGACCACGACGAGATCGGTGCGCTCGTCGAGCGCGCCTGGGAGGTCCGTCAGGACCGCTTCGGTGACTCCACCGACATGTGCTCGCTGGTGAATGCGAAGTCGGGCGGCTGCGCCGAGGACTGTGGCTTCTGCGCCCAGTCCCGCTACGCCGAGGCGGACACACCCATGCACGCGATGATGGAGCCCGATCAGATCCTCGAGCACGCGAAGGCGGCGGAGGCCGCGGGTGCCCACCGCTTCTGCATGGTAACCCAGGGCCAGGGGCTCTCCAAGCGCGACTTCGCGAGGATTCTCGAGGGGGCCCGGCTGGTCTCCGAGCAGACCAACCTGAAGCGCTGCGCCTCGATCGGGCACATGTCCGCTGACCGCGCCCGGCAGCTCAAGGAAGCCGGCATCCAAAGGGTCCACCACAACGTCGAGGCGTCGCGCTCCTATTACCCCGAGGTCTCCACCACCGTCCGCTATGAGGGCAGGCTGCGCACGATCGACGCCGTCAAGGAGGCGGGCCTGGAGACCTGCGTCGGGGGCATCCTCAACCTGGGCGAGTCGCCGCGACAGCGAGTCGAGATGGCCTTCGAACTCGCCGAGATCAATCCCGACTCGGTGCCGATCAACCTGCTCAACCCGCGCACCGGGACGAAGTTCGGCGAGCGCGAGCTGATGGACCCATGGGATGTGGTGAAGTGGGTCGCGATCTTCCGGCTGATCCTGCCGGACGCCCTCTTCCGGCTCTGCGGCGGACGCGTCGAGAACCTCCAGGACCTCGCGCCGCTGGCCGTGAAGGCCGGCCTGAACGGCGTGATGATGGGCAACTTCCTGACCACCCTCGGCGTCGAGCCCGCGGAGGACCGGGAGATGTTCGAGGAGCTGGGCCTGAACGTCGCGCGGCAGCCGGACAACGGAGCCAACCCTCGGCCCGATAACCGCTCGGGATGGCTGAAGGGCGAGACCCCCGCCACCCCGATCGACGATCTGATCGACAGCCAGGCCGACGCGAATTTCTGGGATCCCTCGACGCAGCTCCGAGTGATCAAGAAGAAGGGCAAGCCTCCGGCCTACCCGGAGCGCCCCTCCGACGTCGGTGTCGGGGAGCCCCAGCCCGCCGGCTGGGGCGACTAGTGCTGGAGATCAGCGAGCGCCTCGCCGAGCTCGAGTCGAGCGGGCTGCGCCGCCGCCTGCGGATGATCGAGGGGCCGCAGGGTGCCGAGGTCGTGCTCGACGGCAGGCCTGTGCTGTTGCTGTGCTCGAACAACTACCTGGGCCTGGCCGACCATCCGCGCCTCCGGCGCGCGGCGGCCGACGCGGCACTCAGCCTCGGGACCAGCGCGGGCGCCTCGCGGCTGATCTCCGGCTCGATGAGCATCCACGCGGAGCTCGAGTCCAGGCTGGCGGAGTTCAAGGGAACAGAGGCGGCCCTGCTGTTCGGGTCGGGCTATCTCGCCAATACGGGCGCGATAGCGGCGCTCGCGCAGCGGGGCGAGGTCGTCCTCTCGGACGAGCTCAACCACGCGAGCATCATCGACGGCTGCCGGCTGGCGAGGGCGGAGACGTTCGTCTATCGGCATGCCGACACCGAGCATCTCGAGTGGGGCCTGCGACGAGCGGCGGGACGCGCCGCGCTGATTGTCACCGACGGCGTCTTCTCGATGGACGGGGACATCGCCCCACTGCCGGAGCTCGCGGACCTCGCTCGGCGCCACGGCTGCCGCCTGCTCGTCGACGAGGCCCACGCCACCGGCTGCATCGGACCCGGCGGGCGCGGCTCGGTCGCGGCGGCCGGAGTCACCGACGAGGTCGATGTGATCGTCGGCACGCTCGGCAAGGCGCTCGGCGGCTACGGCGCCTACGTCTGCGGCTCGTGTGAGTTGGTGGACTTCCTCGTCAACTCCGCGCGGCCGTTCATCTTCTCGACCGCCCCGCCTCCCGCCTCCGTCGCCGCGGCTCGCGCGGCGCTCGAGCTTCTCGCCGACCGACCCGAGCGCGTCGAGCGCCTGCGATCAAACGCGGCGGCCCTCCGCGAGGGACTGCGGTCCGAAGGACTCGAGCCGATCGGGTCCGAGACGCAGATCGTCCCGCTGGTGATCGGCGAGGCCGACGACACGATGACCCTCTGCGAGCGCCTGCTGGCAGAGGGCGTCTTCGCGCAGGCGATCCGGCCGCCCACGGTCCCGCCGGGAACCTGCCGCCTGCGTCTGACGACGATGGCGACCCACCGGGTCGCCGATCTGCGGCATGCGGCAAGGCTGATAGGGGAAGCGGCACGGGACCTCGGCCTCACGTCGCGGACCAGCCGCAGGGTGATCGCTACCCCGCCGGGCGAGGCGGCCTGAGATGCGCGGCGAGTTCATCACGGGCACGGGCACGGAGGTCGGGAAGACGGTGGTCGCCGCCGCGATCGCCCGCACGGCCCGCACGGCCGGAGCCCGGGTCGCGGTGTTCAAGCCGGCGGTAAGCGGCCTGGACAAATACCCTCTGCGGCCCGAGATGTGGGAGTGCGCGGCCGAGCTGCCCGACCACGTGCTACTGCGGCTCGCAGCGGGATCATCCCAAGCAGACGATGAGATCGCGCCGTATCGGTATGGCCCTCCCGTCTCGCCCCACCTCGGCGCAGAGCTGGCGAGCGAGCCGATCGATCCGGATCGGCTGCGCGGCGCCGCGCTTGAGGCCACCGAGGGAGCTGACCTGCTGATCTGCGAGGGCGTCGGCGGCTTCCTGGTGCCGCTGACGACGGACTATCTGGTCCGCGACCTGGCGCGCGACCTCGGCATGCCGGTGACGATTGTGGCCTCGCCCGGGCTCGGGACGATCAACCACACACTGCTCACGATCGAGGCAGTGCGCGACGCGGGCCTCCAGGTCGGCAGGGTCGTGCTCAACCCCTGGCCCGAGGCGCCATCACTGCTCGAGGTCTCCAACCGCGAGACGATCGCCGAGCTCGGCTCAGTCCCGGTGGAGATGCTCTTTCACCTCGACCTGACCTCGCCTGAGCGCTGGCCTGCGCTCGGCCTCAGCGAGCCCGAGCGCAGGTTGAGAGCGGCCTAGGCGGCACGTCCCTCGGTGAGCTCCTCGGTCGCCGCCACCATCGGGACCGCGGGGGCGGCCTCCTCGGCGGCGCCGAGTGAGTCAACCCGTTTCGCGCGAGCGTGTCGGACCAGCGTCAGGGACACGACCAGTCCCGCGACCACCACGATCGCGGCCAGGAGCATCGCGCTGCTGAGGGCGTCCACGAAGGTGGCCCGGGCCTGCTCCGGCGCCGTCGCCAGCTGGGCGGGATTGAAGCCGCTGCCGAGCTGTGACTGGAAGATCGCGCCGGTTGCGGCGACGCCGACTGACGCGCCCACCATGCGGGACATCTGCAGGACTCCGGAGGCGACCCCGGACTTCTGCACGCTGACCGCGTTCATCGCGGCGGTGGACATCGGCGACATCACCAGAGCGATCCCGATCCCCATCAGGATGAACGGGATCAGCAACCCGCTGTAGGTCGTGCTCGTGTTGATGCCCGCGAACATGAACATCGAGACGGCGAGGACGGCCAGGCCCGCGCTCATCGGGGTCGCGGGGCCGAGGCGATCCGCGAGCCGCCCGGAGATCGGCGCGATCACCGCGATCACCATCGTCGTCGGCAGGAACCTGATCCCAGCCTCCAGTGCGCTGAAGCCGAGGACGTCCTGCATGTACAGCGCCATGAAGAAGAAGGTCCCCATCATGGCGAAGGTGATGATGAAGGCGACCAGGTTGGTCCCGATGAACTGGCGAGTCCGGAACAGGGCGAACTCGACCATCGGCGCGGCCACCCGGAGCTCGATCGCGACGAAGATCGCGAGCCCGATGGCGCCGCCGGCCAGCAGCGAGAGGATCTGGGGCGAGCCCCAGCCCCAGCTGTTGCCCTCGATCAGGCCGAGGATGATCGCGGTCAGGGACGCGGTCAGCGCGATCACGCCCGGGTAGTCCACCCGGCGGTCGACGCTCTCGTCACGCGACTCGGTGACCGCGAAGACCGTGGCGATCACGGCGCCCACGGCTACCGGAAGATTGATGAAGAAGATCGCCCGCCAGCTCACGTATTCCGTCAGGAAGCCGCCGATCACGGGGCCGATCGACAGGGCCAGGGCAGACACTCCCGCCCAAGTGCCGATCGCCTTGCCACGCTCGGCCGCGGGGAAGGCGTGGGTGATGATCGAGAGGGTCGCGGGCATCATCAGCGCGGCGCCGATGCCCTGGATCGCGCGGCTCCCGATCAGCATCGCCGGGTCCTGCGCCAGGCCAGCGGTCGCGGAGGTGACCGCAAAGATGATCACCCCGTAGAGGAACATCCGGCGGCGTCCGAAGATGTCGCCCAGGCGCCCGCCCGTGGCGATCAGCACCGCGAAGGTCAGGGTGTACCCGTTGATGACCCACTCCAGCGCCGAGAGCTGGGCGTGGATCTCGCGCTGGATCGACGGCAGCGCCACGTTGACGACGGTGTTGTCGAGCATGACCATGAACAGCGCGAAGCACATCGCTCCGAGCGTCCACCACTTGCGGTTGTCGTCAGTGACCAGGTGCCGGTAGCGCGTCATCGGCTCACCTTCCTCTCGTAATTGGCGTAGATCTCGGCGACCTCGGGGCGCTTCATCAGCGCGTCGAGGGCCGACTCAAGCTTTCGTCGCTCGTCCGCCTCCAGCGAGCCGGTGAACTCCTCCAGGCTCGCGAGGCGGGCGGAGATGATCCGATCGGCGAGTCGCTGGCCCTTCGTGGTCAGCGCCAGCCGCTTGACCCGGCGATCGTCAGGATCCTCGACCCGAGTGACAAGCTTCTTCCTGACCATCCCGTCGGCGGCACGGCTGGCGGACGCCACGGAAATGCCGATGTGCTCGGCCAAAGACGTGACGGTGTGCGCCTCGTCCGGTGTCTGGAGCTCGACCAGGACCTTGATCTGGGCGAAGCTGACGCCGCTCTCATCGATGACGCGGAGGACCTCACCCCCCTGCGGGCCCATGCAACGGAGGATCAACACGCCCAGCTTCAGCGCGAGTTCGTCCTCGACCCTGGTCGTCTTCTTGTCTCTGACTGCTGCTTCCATCAAAGAAAAGGTTACCCGTTTGCAACCTTTTCTCGCCTGCAACGATCTGTGACAAGAGTCACACAGCGAGACCCGCCCGGGTCCATCCGGCGACATGCATATGTTGGGCTCCAGGGAATGGAGAAGGCTGTCCGACTCGATCACGATCACCTCTGGCACCCCTTCACGCAACAGCGCGACTGGGTGGGCGAGGAGCCGTTGATGATCGAAGGGGCCGAGGGGACCGAGCTGATCGATTCGCAGGGGCGCCGCTATCTGGACGGCGTCTCGTCCCTCTGGTGCAACGTCCACGGGCACCGGCATCCGGACATCGACGCCGCGGTCAGCGAGCAGCTGCAGCGGGTCGCCCACTCGACGATGCTGGGCCTCTCCCACCCCGGGGCCGCCGAGCTGGCCGCGCGCCTCGCCGAGCTCGCCCCCTCCGGGCTTACCCGCGTCTTCTACTCTGACTCTGGGTCCACGGCCGTCGAGGTGGCCCTCAAGATGGCCTTCCAGTACTGGCAGCACCGAGGCGGCCAGCACGTCAGGAAGGCTTCCTTCATCTGCCTCGAGGAGAGCTACCACGGGGACACGATCGGCTCGGTCTCGGTCGGTGGGATGCCTCTCTTCCACGGGGCCTTCGAGCCGCTCCTCTTCGAATCGCACCGGGCCAAGCCCGGCGACATCGACGACATCGCCCGCCTGCTCGCCGTGCGCGAGGAGGAGGTGGCCGCGGTCGTGCTCGAGCCCCTCGTGCAGGGCGCGGCCGGGATCCTCACCCATCCGCCCGGCTACCTGCGCGCGGTCCGCCGTCTCTGCGACCGCCATGGCGCTCTGCTGATCTGCGACGAGGTCGCCACCGGCTTCGGCCGGACCGGAACCATGTTCGCCTGTGAGCAGGAGGGCGTCTCGCCTGACCTGCTCTGCCTCGCCAAGGGGCTGACCGGCGGCTACATGCCGCTGGCCGCGACGCTCGCGACCGAGCACATCTACGAGGCGTTCCTCGGGGAGCACGCCGACTTCAAGACCTTCTTCCACGGCCACACCTACACCGGCAACCCGCTCGCCTGCGCGGCGGCGCTCGCCTCTCTGGACGTTTTCGAACGGGAGCGGACGCTGGTCCGCATCCAGCCCAAGATCAGGCTGCTCTCGGAGTGGCTCGGGCAGGTCGAGCGGATGCCCGAGGTCGAGGAGGTGCGTCAGCGCGGCCTGATGGTCGGCATCGACCTGGGCGAGCACGATCCCGAGCTGCGGCTCGGCCACCGGGTCGTGCTCGAGGCGCGGCGCCGCGGCGTGATCGTGCGGCCGCTCGGCGACGTGATCGTGCTGATGCCGCCGCTCTCGATCACCAAGCAGGACCTGAGGCGCCTCGTCGAGGTCGTCGGGCAATCGATCCGCGCGGCCTACCCGGTCGCAGAGCTCGACGCCGGCGCCAGGGGCCGTCTGGACGCGGCCCTGCTCGAGGCTGCGTAGCCCCTACTCCTCGTAGGGCTCGAAGTCCGCCTTGCGTGCCCCGCAGACTGGGCAGAACCAATCGTCGGGGATGTCCTCGAACAGGGTTCCCGGCGGTACGCCGCCGTCGGGGTCCCCCTCATCGGGGTCGTAGATGAACCCGCACGAGGTACAGATGTAGAGCTGCTTGGTGGTGGTCTCCGCTGCCATCGGGCGCCAATCTAGCGAGTACGCTGGCCGCCCGTGGATCCCGCAGTCCCCCGCCCGGCGGCAACCGTGATCCTGCTGCGCCGGGGCGGGAAGCACGCCGAGCGCGGCCTGCAGGTGCTGCTCGTCCGGCGGAATCCAGAGGCCCGCTTCATGCCGGGCGTCTGGGTCTTCCCCGGCGGTGCGGTGGATCCCGGGGACGGCGAGGGGGAGGCGGCACACCGGGCGGCAGCGGTCCGCGAGCTGGGCGAGGAGGCCGGAATCGAGCTTCCGGCTGACGAGCTGATCGCCTACTCGCGCTGGATCACGCCCAAGGTCGTCCCGATCCGCTTCGACACGCGCTTCTATCTCGCCTTGGCGCCCGCGCACTCTCCCCCGCGGCCCGACGGGTCCGAGACGGTCGATGCCGGCTGGTTCGAACCCCAGGCCGCCCTCCACAGCCACCACGCGGGCGAGCTGCCCCTCGTATTCCCGACGATCAAGCACCTCGAGTCCCTGGTCGGCTATGCGAACGCGGCGGAGACGCTCAAGGCCGCCAGGCGCCGGGAGGTGAGGCCCGTCGAGCCCGAGGTCGTCGGCGAGGGCGACCAGCGGCGGATCGTCCTCCCGGACGAGCTTCCGTAAAAATCGTCACATGACGAGCACCCTTCCGCAGGACGTTCGCGATGCGTTCGAGCGTTTCATCACCTGCGAGTTCACGACCGTCGACGCGAAGAGGCAGCCCATCACCTGGCCCGTTACGCCGTACTACAAGCAGGGTGGGCCGACCATCGACGTCACCACGGGCCTCGGCTATCCGAAGAAGGCCGACGATGCGCGCGCCCATCCCAGCGTCTCCCTCCTGTTCTCCGACTCGACCGGATCCGGGGTTGCGGGGGCCACCAGGGTGCTCGTACAGGGCACGGCGACCATCGACGACGAGGATCTGAAGGCGAACGCGGATCGCTATATGCACGAATCGGCGATCAAACTTCCTGCGACCAAGAAGATGCACCCTCCCAAACCCCTGCGGGGGCTGTTCAACTTCTATTACGCACGGATCTACATCATGGTCCGCCCGGAGCGGGTCTTCGTCTGGCCCTCCGGCGATCTGACGAAGGAGCCCACGATTCACGACGCCCACCTCGAGGAGGTCCGTTCGGGCCATGTGGAGGAGCCTCCCGAGCCGCACGGCTCGCCGCCGCACGGCTCGCCGGCCTGGGACCAGCGGATGGAGTTCCTCGGAGAGCACGAAACCGGCGTCCTGAGCTGGCTGGCCCCTGACGGCTTTCCGGTCTCCGTCCGGGTTCCGTACAGGGCGGATCCATCGCGGCGGGAGATCCGGATCGAGGCGGAGCCCGCAGGCCTGCCCGTGCTGGAGGGGCGGGCCTGCCTGACCGTCCACCGGCACGCCCCGGACTTCACCTGGCAGCGCAACATGCAGGTCCGCGGGAGCCTCGTCCGCACACCCGAGGGCCTCCGGCTGGTGCCGCGCAAGATCGTCGGGGGATTCGAGATCCCGAAGGGAGCGGGACGCTTCCGGGATTTCCTCAGGAAGGGCCCGCGCTTCTACCGGACGTATCGCCGCCGGATGCGCGAGCGGGCCGACCGCCCCTAGGACCCGATCTTCGGCGGGAAGGGCTCGAGCCCGGCGTTCCAGGGGCCGGGCCTGTAGATGTCGAGGTTGTTCTCCTCCATCTCGCGATGGAGCCGATCGAAGATGCCGCCCCCCGAGTGCAGCGCCTCCTTCAGCTCCTCCCTGGAGCGCTGGCGCAGGTGCCAGTGGAAGAAGAGCTGCTGGTCGGTGATTCCGAAGTCCACCTCGGCGGGAATGCGGGTGATCCAGTCGATGAAGGCAGGGCTGAAGAGCTCGCGTAGCGCGACCGGATCGTGGTCACGCGGGACCGTGGCGATGAACCGCTTGTTGAAATCGAGGCTCTCGAACTCGACCCGGCGCCGCGAATGGCGATCGAGCGTGTCCCCCGGGGTGCGCTCGATCGACTCGACGTCGAAGACCGGAACCACGGTCGCCAGGTCCGGCATGTGCGATTTGACCAGCACTGCGGCGGGGAGCACCGCCTTCCGCCCCCAACCGCCCTCCTCGTGCTCGTCGGCGTCGCAGGAGGAGCCGAAGAATCCGTCGCTGAGCTCTCCGGTGATCCGATTCGTCCCTCCGGGGCAGAGCGCCACCGGAGCACCCACCGGGTTGATGCCGCCGATCGGCTCGTAGCGGAGGCCGCGCTCCTGCGCCAGGCCGGAGACGATCGCGGCCCACTCCTGCGCCTCGGCGTTGGCGCTCAATCGATCCGGACCAGGTCGTCGCGACCCTGGGCCTCGAGCAGGGCCTTGTAGCGGGGGAAAGCGGGCTTGGTGAGAGGCACCAGCTTGAGGATCTTCGCAACCGGGCCGCTGGCCTTGATCTGACCGCGAGCGAGCGCGGTCGTCACGTTGACCTGCCCCAGCCAGAAGCGGTGCGCGGTGTCCGCCTCCATGCTCATCACCACCTCCGGCTCCATCTCGGTTTCGCCGAACTCGACGTCGGTGGGCTCGTCCTCCTTGAGCCGGACGGTGATCGTCGAGTCGGGGTCGCTGTGCCGGTACTGCACGATCGTGTTCGCCTGGCGGAACTTGGGCGCGAGCTCATCGTCCGCGGCGAGCTCGGTGAACAGCTCGCCGATCGTGTCGTAGACCTCCTGCGCGTCCTTGAAGTAG
>DATDKQ010000176.1:0-11871 GCA_036519915.1 Solirubrobacterales bacterium
CAGGAACTGGGTCCAGAAGCGGCGGATGCCGTCGTACCCGCGGTACTCCTCGCTCGCCAGGAGCGAGTGCGGCGCCGCGACCCACTCCACCTCGGGATCGAAGACCTCTCGCACCTCGTCGAGGCGGCGCTCGAAGTTGCCGACGTCGACGCCCTGGAAGGCAGCGAACAGCCTGCGCACGGCCTCGACGTTCTCCTGCGACATCGCCCGCTCAGTATCGCGTCCTGGTCTCCGCACGCCACCGGCGCCCTCCTCGGAGGAGAGCGCGGACCCCCGGGTAAGCTCGACCGGAGCGTGATCCCGTCACCCTGAGGAGGTCGAGGCGAATGATCGTGCAGCTCGTCAAGTACAAAACCGGACTCTCGGACGAAGATGCCGTTCGGACCATCGCCGAGCGAGCACCGCAGTACGAGGCGCTGCCGGGGCTTCGACAGAAGCTCTACATCAAGGAGCAGGGGACCGGCGAGTACGGCGGTGTCTACATCTGGGAGGACGAAGATTCGATGCGCGAGTTCCGCGAGTCGGATCTCGCCGCGACCATCCCGGACGCCTACCGCGTCGAGGGCGAGCCCCGGGTCGAGATCTTCGAGGTTGTCTCGATCCTTCGGGCCGAGCAAGGCATCGCACCAACGAGTTGAGCCCACCGGTAATCGACCGCCCGGACAGGCACAGTTCATAGACCTCGCGCACGATGCGTCGGCGCGCGCCGGTCGGCGGGACAGTGAGCGGCGCTTTCGGATCCAAAAGACCCTGGGCCGTTAGCAGGGAAGCCGCCGGGCTGCGGGAGTAGGACCCAGCTGCGCGGCGGTTCGAGCAGGAACTAGGTCCGTGATTGCGCCCGCCCGGCTCCTGCCCCTCAGCAGACCTCGCAGCAGGCCTCTCCCCGCCACGCCTCGCGGCCCTCGCGGACGGCCACCGCCGCGATCACTAGCGCCGTGATCGGGTCGGCCCACCACCAACCGGCGAGGGCGTTGGCGCCGAGGCCAATCAGCAGCGCACCGGAGAGGTAGGCGCAGAGCATGTTCTGTCGGCCCTCGGCCCGGGTCGCGGCCGAGCCAAGCCGCTCGGCCAGCCTGCCCTTGGCAAGCGCCAGCGGCGGCATGGTCGCGAGGGTCACCGCCGCAAGCGCGATTCCGATCCAACTGGCTTCCGGGTGACTCGCACCGAAGAACTGGCGCAGAGCCTCAACGGCGACATAGGCCGCGATTACGTAGAAGCTGACCCCGATCAGGCGGTAGGCCCTCTGCTCGGCGGCCTCAGAGCCGTGGCGATCCCCGCCGAAACGCCAGAGCAGGACGAAGCCGGCCAGAGACTCCACCACCGAGTCGGCGCCGAATCCGAGCAGAGCGATCGATCCGGCGGCGATCCCAGCGCCTACCGCGATCGCGGCCTCGATCGCGTGCCAGGCGATACCAACCCCGGCCAACAACCTCGCCTGCCGGACGAGTCGCAATCGCCCAAGATCAGGACGGGCCTCTGCTATCGGGAGTGCATGCGACTCCATGCGCGAGCGAAGGCTAACCCCCTCCGCGAGTGTGGCCAGACGAAAGACTGAATTGCCCGGGGACGTCAGCGACCTTTCGGCCCCACTTCGGTGGTCGTGGTGCTCCTTTCGTCAGCTCGCCATCGGCGGTCCCGCGCCGACCGGCTTGGACGCGGCAGCAATCTCGCGGCGCAGCGCTTTCAGCGCCTCGACGTAGATCTCCGAGAACGTCGGGAACGGCTGAATCGTGTCGCTCAGGACGTCGAGTGGGACGTGGCCGCGGATCGCCAGGGTGGCCTGCTGCAGCCACTCGCCCGCCTCGGGTCCGAGCGCGTAGGCGCCGGTGAGTCGCTCGCCATCGCTCAGGAGCGTCAGGAAGCCGTTGCTGTCGGCATATGCACGCGTGTAGGTGGCGGCCTTCGGTAGCTCCGACACCGGGACCATCGCATGGAAGCGGCCGGCGTCCGAGCCAACCGCCGCGGCTTGCGGGTCCGTGTAGGTAACACGCGGGACCGCCTCGTAGTTGGCCTTTCGCGGCTCCCCGAGGATGTTCGCGGCGACCACTTCGCCCTGGTATTTGCCGACGTGGGTGAGCGGCCAGATGCCGACGACGTCGCCGATCGCCCAGAGACGCTCCCCCGCACGCAGGTGCGCGTCGACCGGAACGCCGTGGGCGTCCGGCTCCACACCGACGCTTTCGAGTCCGATCCCCTGGACGCGTGGGCGGCGACCCGTGGCGACGAGCAGGCGGTCGCCGCGCAGCTCACGCCCATCGTCGAGCTCGAGGACGTAGTCGTCGCCGTCGCGCCGCGCGGCGCTCGCGCTCGCGGACAGCACCAGCTCGATGCCTTCGCGGCTCAGATCCTCACCGAGCGCCTGGCCCAGCGGCGCGGGCTCGCGGCCCAGCAGGTGCTCGGCCATGTCGATGATCGCCACCTCGCCGCCCAGCCGGCGCACCGCCTGACCCATCTCGGCGCCGACGGGCCCGCCACCCAGGATGAGCAGCCGTCGCGGAACGGCCTTCATGCCCGTGGCTTCACGATTGGTCCAGACGCCCTCCAGTTCCCGGAGCCCGGGTATCGGCGGCACTACCGGGTCGGCACCACAGGCCAGGATCACGTTGTCGGCGGTATGGCGGACACCATCCACCTCGACGACCCCCGGGCCGGCGAGCCGTCCAGTGCCGCGCAGCAGGTCGATGCCGTGATCCGCCAGCCAACCCTCCTGCCCGGCGTCGGAGTAGTCCGAGACCATGAAGTCACGCCAGGCAAGCGCCGCCTCGACGTCGACCTCGGCACTCGCTGCCGCATCGCGTGCGGCCTGCGCCGCCTCGCCGGGCCGCAGCAGCGTCTTCGACGGTATGCACGCCCAGTACGAGCACTCGCCCCCGACCAGCTCGCGCTCGACGAGTGCGACCCGCAGGCCGCCTTCGGCAAGTGCGCCAGCGCAGTGCTCGCCCGGCGAGCCGCCGCCGATCACGATCACGTCGTGGTCGCTGCTCACGGGCCCGAGCTCCGTTCAGCCAGGATGCCCTCCATGTATTGGCGGGCGTCGGCGTCAGCCTCGTCCGGGGTGCGCCCCTTCTCACGGGCGACGATATACGCGGCATAGAACCCCGACCAATGATGCTTCGGCGCGGTCGCCTCGTATGGACCGTGATGCTCCTCCGCCTCGCGCAGCAGCCCGGCCAACGTCTCGACATCCATGATCACTCCCTTCCGTTGTCGCTGATCACCGTCCAGGCAGGCGCTCTCTGATCTCCTGAAGCAGCCATCCGTTGCCGTCCGGATCGCTGAACGATGCATACGTGAGATAGGAGCGACGTTCCGGGTCCGGACCCGGGCTGACCCCATTCTCATCGCGATGGAACAGGTCGCTCACCTCGACGCCGCGGCTGATCAGATCCGCACGCGCCGCGTCGATGTCGTAGACGGCCAGCTCCAAACGCTGGGCGGAGCCGGGCTCGGAGGTGGTCAGGCCCTTCCCGAATGAGATCGAACAGGCTGAGCCGGGAGGCGTGAACTGGACCACCCGGACGTCCTCGCCGAGGTCGAGATCCGCGTCCAGCCGCCAGCCGAGGCCGTCGTAGAAGTCTTTTGCCCGATCGACATCGGAGACTGGCACTGGGACGACCTCGAGCTTCACCTCGCCGGGCTTCGGCGGCGGACTTTCTGTCGTGCTTTCACTGCTTACGTCGGCGCTGCTCATCCTGACCTCCATGTCGGTATGCAGAGGAGCCGATTGCACCGCGAGCCTAATGCCGTGTTCTCCAGTCGGTCAAGGCGAATTCGGGCCGCCTACTCGCCCAGGTCGGCCGGCTTCGAGGGGCCCTGTGCGGTCCGGCACCGCGGTATCGTGCTCGCATCGTCGACCCGGTTGGTAAGCCTGCGGCTGACCGCCCCGATTCCATCGACGAATCGGAGCAGCGCGTTCGACACCAGCTGGCGCTCGAGTTCGGCTCCCGTCAGGAATGGGACGACCCGAAGCTCGAATGGCGTCGGCTCTTCTCCGAACTGTTCGGCACCTTCCTGCTCGTGTTCGTCGCGGCAGGTGGCGGCCTCCTCCACGCGCAGGGGCAAATCAGCCTCGCTGCCGCGGTCGTCGCCCCTGGACTCATGGTGATGGCGATCATCCTCTTCATGGGCGCCGTCTCGGGCGCCCACCTGAACCCTGCGGTCTCGCTCGCGTTCGCGATGCGCGGCGATTTCCCCTGGCTGCGGGTGCCCGGCTACATCATCGTCCAGCTGGTTGGAGCGACCCTGGCGGCCTTGTTCCTACTCGCCGTTTTCGGCAACGTCGGGCACCTCGGTGCAACTCTCCCCGGTCCCGACTATGCAAACTGGCAGGCGCTTCTGATGGAAATCGCGCTCACCGCGGGCCTGGTGAGCGTCATCCTCGGCACCGCCTCGGCGGCCCAGAACATCGGCCCGATCGCCGCGCTCGGTGTTGGCGGCTACATCGCGCTCGCCGGGTTGTGGGCGGCGCCGGTCAGCGGAGTGTCGATGAACCCGGCTCGTTCGTTCGGCCCGGCGCTCGTGGGCGGTGACTTTTCGAGCTACTGGGTCTACGTGGTCGGGCCGCTCGCGGGTGCGCTGATCGCAGTCGGCTTCGCCTACATCCTGCGGGGTCCGGGCGGCGATCCGGTCGCCCGGGCGGCTGGATCGGGGGTGCTTGACCGCCTCGAAAAGAGGATGGAGGCTGGCCGGGAACATCGAAAGTAGCCCGCAGTGCCGCCCAGGCTCGCTCCCGAGCCGCCTGACGTGAGCTTAGTTTCACTCCACCTCGTTGGCCTTGATCAGGCGGACCAAGAGCACACCGGCGAGGACCACACCGCCAGCAGAACGATGACGCCCGTTATCGCCCCGATGAAGAAGAAGGCGGCGAACACGGCCAGGATCGCCACGATCGCTCCCAACGCCACTGGGACCCCGATCAGGTCTGAATCAGAGGACATCTGAACCTCTCCTTTGCGTCGATCGCCGACATCCAGACCAGACCATTCCACAGGCGAGCGCGCCGAAGAGAAGAGTCTGTGGACGGGCTGGAGCGACCGGAATTGAAGTTGTGCCAACTAAACGGATGTTCCGGGGACGCGCTATTCGATCAAACGGATGTTCCATGGACGCGCTGGTCCATTTCTCAAGCCATCGAGCCTTTGAGCCGAGGCCGTCTGGAGATAGGGCTCGGCATCAGGGCAGCCCCCAGGGGCGTGCACTCAGCAGGGCCACTCAGAGAACATCAATCGAATAGGGGAGCACCTTCATGAATTCGAGAAAGAAGCGACTGATCGGCGCGGCGATGACGTTGCTCGTCCTCGGCGCCGTCGGCCTCGTCTATGCAGCATGGACCACCAACGGCTCCGGCAATGGCTTCGCCAAGGCCGGCACCGCCCAGGACCTGTCGACCGTCGACGTGTCGGCCGCAACCTTGGGCGACCTCTACCCGAACGGGGACGGGACGGTGACGCTCCAAATTCACAACCCGAACCCCTACCCGGTCACGATCACCGATGTGACGGCCGGCCCGGGTGACGTCACCGCGAGTGGTGGCATCGGGACCTGTGACGTCACCGGCGTTTCGTTCAACGACCAGCACGGGCTCACGATCCACATCCCGCCCAACAGTGATTCGGACACGGTCGAGCTGAACAACGCGGCCCACATGTCCAACGAATCCGAGAACGGCTGTCAGGGAGCGGTGTTCACGATCCCGGTCGTCCTCTCGGGCGCCAGCAGCGACGGGGTCTCCCCCACCTAGGAGAACCGCCCACCAGGCAACCCCACCGAGCGATGACTCTGAACGTGGCCGAGATGCGGTCCGGCGCCCCCCGGGGTGCCGGACCGCTCGGGCTGCGCAGAGGGATTCGGCGATGAGGCGATCGATCACAGCCTTGCTCGCTGTGGCGGCCGTGATGGGCGCCACGGCCGCGGGATATGCCGCGCTGGGCGGAGCGGGCCGGGGGGCCCTTCTTCCCCGGGCCAAGATCCAGCCGTCGCCGGTGAAGGTGACCGGCGATGTCAGCGGCCTGTTTCCGGGGATGACCACCGTCCTGCCGATCCGAGTTCGCAATCTCACCGACGGCCCAGTGCGGCTGCGGTGGGTCCGGGCGAAAGTCCGCCAGCCCGACGGCGACTGCGATCCGGCCTACCTGCACACCGAGCAAATCTGGCCCCGCCAACGGATCCCCGCACACGGACGAATCGATCTGGTGATGCCGATCACGCTGGCCTCCGAAGCGCCCGACGGCTGCCAGGGCGTGACCTTCCCACTTCGATATCGCACCCGTGTCAACGTCCTCGGGGCCGGAGGGTGAGCACGATGCGACTGCGAGCCACCCTCGTCGCGTCCGCGCTTGCCCTGCTTGCCGCGGTGGTCCCCGCATCGGCGTCGGCCAGTTGGAAGGGGGCGACCTCGGGCTCGGCATCAGCCAAGGCACGCACCCTGGGCTCGGTCGCTCAGCCGACGACGTCGATCGTGAACCGAAACGTGACGGTCAGATGGACGGCCCCCGCCTCCGGCGCCCCGGTGACCGGGTATCTGGTCCGACGCTACGACGACTCCGGAAACGCACAAACGACCGGCGCCGGCTGCTCGGGGACGATCGCCACGACTAGCTGCACCGAGTCCGCGGTGCCGCCGGGGACGTGGCGCTACCGAGTGACCGCGCTGAACGCCAAATGGCGCGGCTCGGAGAGCCCGGCGAGCGCGCCTGTCCGAGTGCTCGTGCAGCAGACCCTCACGACCAGCGCCTGGGACCTGCGCGACGCGTCGGCCGGCGGCTCCGCGGTCAATGTCTCGGATCCGATCGCGTTCCCAGCCGACGGTCGCACCGTGGCCACGTCCACTCCACCGACCTCGTTCAACACCAGCCGCTACCTGGAGATCGATGCCAACGGGCCCCTGCCGACGAACGCCTCGCCGATTTCGGCCGCATTCAACATGCGCTTCGCGGCCGGCGCCGGCTCGAGCACCGCATGCTTCTACTTCGATCTTCGGCGGGCGTCGACCAACGCCGTGCTCGCCACCCACGGGAGCGCCGCCAACCCGGTCGGGTGCGTCACCGGGACCGCACAGACGAGCTTCTCGACTGCGCTCCCCGCCGTTTCCTCGACCGCAATCGCCAACGATCTACGCGTCCGCGTCTACGTCCGCAGGTCGGGCGGGGCGGCCCCGGTCGTCGATCAGGCCGCGGTCTCGGTCGTCACCAGCCAAGGAGCGTTCGCCCTGTATGACGAGGTCTTCACGGACCGGCTCAGCGGGGGTGCGACCACCCGCACGTGGCCGCTGGTGGCAAGTGGCGACACGACGTACGTCAGCGCCTCGAACTGGCTCTCCGCCTTCTCACCGAGCCGCTATCTGCGGCTGACGTTCCCCGTCTATGTGGCGAGTAGCGCGACCGTGTCCGGCGCGTCGTTCCTGCACCGGTTCCGGCGTTCCGGCGGAGGCGGCTCCGCCTGCTGGTACCTCGAGGTCCTCCAGGGCACGACGGTGGTCGGCACCCACGGCAGCGCGGCCTCGCCGATCTCCTGCACGTCGGGCGGCTCCTACAGGACCGACACCGTTTCGCTGCCGGAGATCAGCAGCCCGGCACGAGCGAACGGGGTCGTGCTGAGGGTCTACGTGCGCAGCTCGACGGGCCGCAGCACCGAGCATGACCAGGCGAACCTGACGATCAACTACGCCAACTAGGAGCGGCGGTTTGCGGTGCAGCCGGCGTCCGGAGGTGGCGACGGCGCCTTCGCCGACGTGTCTAGGTGCCGCTTTCGGCGAGCCAAACCTTCGCGTCCGCCAGCTCGGCCACCGGGAACGCCTTCGCCTTGCCGGGGAGCAGGAACGACAGCGCCCGCATCGCGGGGCGCATCCAGCTCTCGTCGCTGACCACCGCGACGCGGTCGAACGAGGTTGCAAAGCGGGCGCGGAAGCCGGTGTCGGCGGTCATCGCGTCGCCCTCGACCTCGCGGGCCTCGGGCCCGAGCAGATAGAGCAGGCGGATCTTCTGGCCCTCGGCCATCTCGCTCCGTAGCACCGGCTCGACCTGCTTCTCCCAGTCGTCGTCCTCGACCTCGCCGATCGCCTCGAAACCAATTGTTCCGGGCGGCATGTCCTCGATCCGTCGCAGAGACATCCTTGCCTGCTCCTCTCCCGTTCGACTCGTGGGTCGGCCGAGCCTATACCCAAAGCGGTGCCTTCAGCGCCCGGGAACCTCCAGCTTTCGGGTGAGCGTCTTCACGTTGCCCTGACCGTCCTCCACCGTCAGCTTCACGGCGATCTTCCTCCCGGCGAGGCCGTGGCCGACCGGGAAGGCAAGGGTGCGCTTCCCCGGCGCATAGCCCTTGGTGCGACGCTTGGCTCGCACCTTCTTGCCGCGCCGCAGCACGCCGCTCACGGCGACGTACTCGTGAGCCTTGACCCGCGCCTTCAGGAGAGCCTTCGAGCCGCTGATGTCGAAATGGGTGGAAGCGAGCGACGCTGCGACCGTGGAGTCGACCTGCTCACCAGGACGGAGCTCATAGAACCCCTGGGGCGGATTGGCATTGACGACCCGACCGGGCTCGCAAGTGGCGCGGAACGGCGCGAAACGGGTCGATGGATGGTGGGCCGTGAACCGATAGACCCCGCGGGGCACCACGGGCCAGACGACGCCGCCGTCGATGGAGGACTCGGTCCGCGAGGCATCCGGAACCACAGACTCGTTGAAGTAGGTCGGGTTGGGCAACGCCGGATTCGCGCTGGCCGTCGCGCCCGCGACGCCGTGGGCTCCGTAGGCGACGAAGTCGTTGAAGCTCGCACCCCGCACGTTCACGGTGCTGAAGGTCGAGACCACTGCGCAGTTGACCAGCTCGTTGTTGGCGTCGCGAGGAACCGACAGGATCGCCGCAAGCCCGTTGTAGGCGGCGTCAGTCGGCATCTGGAAGTTGACCCGCTCGAGGTCCTTACCCTGGCTGACGTAGGTCTGGAGGTAGATCCGGTGGTGGCCGACGGCGTCGGCATACGGCGTGAAGATCGTGCCGTCGGAAACCAGGAGGTCGTAGCTGCCGTCGGGTCCTGTCTGCGCGCTCAGGCCCGGGAGCTCCGCGACCCGAACCGTGGCGCCCGGGATCGGGGTCTGGTCGTCGAATGTGTAGACGGTCCCGCGCACGTGGATCGGCGGTAGCGCCTTCTTCTTTTTCGCAAGCGCGCCATCCGCAGCTGTGAGGTTGAGCAACACGAACAGCACGGTCGCAAAAACGGCCACGCTGCGGGCGTGGGCGTGATGGGCGCCGGACATCTCCCAACTCCTCTCCTCGCGAAAGTGGCGCAGACAGTCTTAAGGCTTGAGTCTCTCCCCTGAGGTCCGCCGTGTCCACCTCTCGCGCCTCTCCCAGCGGTCCGACCGGCGCGCAGGAATTCAAACGTCGTGAACCAGGACGACGGGACACGAGGCGTTCTTCGCAACAGCGTTTGAGGTACTGCCCTCCAACCTTGCGCGTAAGCCGCTCAGTCCCCTCGAGCCGACGACGATGGCGGCCACGTCTCGCTGACGGGCCAACTCGACAATCGCGTCGGCCACATTGCCCTCATCGGCCACGGCGAGCGCCTCGGACTGAAGTCCCAGGGACGTCGCCAGCTCAACCCCCTCGTTTGCCACGCGGTCGGCGTGAGCCTTCGACGCGTCGTCAACCTCCCGCGCGGCTGCGGGATCCACCGGTTCGGGCCCCAGGCCCGTGGGGTCCGCTGTCATCGCGCTGGCCTCGTATGCAAGACCGGGCTCCCACACCGTCACCACCAGTGCCCGGCGGGACCCGAAGAGCTCGGCGGCTTCACGGACAGCCCGACGCGCCGTGTCCGAGCCGTCGTAACCGATGAGGATCGGCGCAGCAGACGTCATCCGTGCGAGCGGCTCGGCGCCAGGAATTTCAAGTCCAGATGGCACGACATCGCAAGCAGTATCTCGCCGCGGAGCGCCGCTTTCCAGGCCGCCATTGTCGATCTGAACCGGTCCCATTCGTCGTATGGGTGAAACGGTATAAAGCGCCTTCGGCGCTTGGGAAGGAAGAACGATGCAGACCGAAAGGAAGAGCCAGAAAATTGCCGTGACGGGTGCCACCGGCCGGGTCGGGTCGCCGCTCGTCGAGATCCTCGAGCAGCGCGGACACGATGTGGTCCCGATCGCGCGCTCCAAGGGCATCGACGTGATCAGCGGCGAGGGCCTCGACGAAGCGCTCGCCCGGGTCGAGACCATCATCGATACCGCGACGTGGCCGACGCCCGATCAGCAGGAGGCGACGGAGTTCTTCACCACTTCGGCACGGAACCTCCAGCGTGCCGGCGCTGAGGCCGGTGCGAGGGGGATCGTCGTCGTCTCGATCATCGGCATCGACAAGTTCCAGGGCGGCTATAACGCCGCGAAGGCCGCGCAGGAGCAGGCGCTGCTGGAAGGCCCACTCCCGGTCCGGATCGTTCGCGCTGCCCAGTTCCACGAGTTCTTCGACCCGTTCGTCGGGTGGATGACCCAGGACGGCGTCGCCTACGTGCCCGAGATGCGAACGCAGCCCGTGGCCGCCCGCGTCGTCGCCGAAACCCTCGCCGATGCCGCCGAGGAGCCGGGGATCGAGAACGGCAGGATCACGGAAGTCGCCGGCCCGCGGGAGGAGCGTCTCGCTGATGTGGCCGCCGCGCTCTTCGCCAGCCGAGGCGACTCGTTCGAGATCCGGGAGAGCCGTCAGCCCGGCGACCCGGACGCCGCGGCCTACGCGGAGGGAGCCGTGCTGCCCAACCCGGGCGCGAAGCTCGCCGGCCCCAGCTTCGAAGAGTGGCTCGCGGCATTGGCCACGGCCTGAGCTGAGGTCAAACCCCGGACTCGACGGCGACGTCGCCTGCTGAGACGGCGTCAGCCAATCGCTGGTGGTCGAGCTCGTTTTGATCGGCGTACGACGCGGAGAATCGGGCGATCGCCTTGTCGAAGTTCGAGCCTCTGCCCAGATAGGCTGCGATCGCCAGCCGATCGCCGGAGCGGGCGTGCGCGCGGGCCAGGGACCACCCGCAGGCCCGCGTGTATGCGTGCAGGCCCGCTTCGGTCATCCCCGACAGGTCGATCGACGCCTTCCAGTCCCATAGCTGGCGTACATAGAAGTCGTGCTCGTTGCCATCCAGGCCCTCGCTTCGCTGCCAGCTCAGGAAAACGTCAATCGCCGCATGCGAGATCCGCTGGCCCCGGACGACCCGCTCGCCGTGGTTCTCGAACTCGCTCGCGCCCAGGTAAGGCTCGAGCACCGACGCCCGTGCCTCCTTCGCCTGCAGGACGAGCGGGTCCTTCCCGTCCCGGCCGACCAACAGGAATATCCAGGCGCGCGTGCCGACGCTCCCAACGCCGACGACCTTGCGGGCCATGTCAACGAACTTGTATGTCCCGTAGAGGTAGCGCCGATCCTCGTCGAGGCTGGCGGCATACTCATCCAGCAACTCCCGAACGTATTCGGTCTCGTCCCGAGCGTCGAACGGGTCAAACAGCTCACGGAGTGGAACCAGCAGTGGGGGGACGCTGCGGAAGCGCAGCTTGCCGTCGACTCGCTCGGTGAGTTTTTTGACCGCCCGCAGACTCGTCTTGCGACGTGCCTTGGCGAACGGTTTCGCAAACACGATCCGCCCCTGCTTGCCCAGCTTCCCGCCGAAGCGATCGACCAGCTCACTCGCATTGAGGCGGTCATACCAGACGTCGAGGTGGCTCTCGCCCGCAAAACCGCGCATCCCCTCCCGATATTCCCGCACGCAAGCGGTCACGATCCGCTGCCGGCGATCCGCCGGGAGGCCGACATCGCGGCCGGCGATCTCGGCGCTGGCCGCCATCCGCTTGACGTCCCACTCCCATGGGCCGGGCAGCGTCTCGTCGAAGTCGTTAGGGCCGAAGA
>DATDKQ010000177.1:0-6688 GCA_036519915.1 Solirubrobacterales bacterium
CCCTCCGGAATTTCGATCTCCTCACCTGCCAGCTCGAACAACAGCGGCCCCGTCACCCGGACATGTCCCGGCCATTCCCGCGGATACTCGAGTTGCGGGAAGGTCCCCACGATCGCCAGGAGCTCGCTGATCCCCCCGTGAAATCGCTCGATCGGCCCCAGCCCCAATCGCGCCCTCGTCTCATTGAGCTCATCCCGGCCCCGCCGCAATCCCATGGCCAGCAGCGGCCCAGTAGCCCGCCACCCGAGGCGCCCAAGCCCCGTCCGCGGCGGCCGCAACCCGAGCGAATAGAGCGGCATCCCCGGCTGCTGCACCGGATAGACGTGTGGGATCAGCGTCGCGTGTGGCACGCCCGCCACCTCCGCGGCGAGCGTCGGCGCCAGCGTCAGGATGTCGCTCACCACCAGATCCGGCTCGAACCCCTCCATCAACCTGGCCAGTGCGTGCGCGGCCGCCGCCGCCGTCTGCCCATCCGGCGTGTCGGGCCCCGGCGGCGGATACACGGTGTACTCCTGCGCCCCCGTGAAGGCCAGCCCCTCGCCCTCCACGGCCTCACGCCACCGCTCCCAGGTCTCGACCAGTACCTCGTGCCCCCGCCGCCCCAACTCCCGCGCGAGCGCGATCGCCGGGAACGCGTGCCCCGGGTCGCCGAAGGCGGCGACCAGCCGGCGCATCTGCCCATCTGAACGGCCCATTGCGCTGACCCTACGGGTACGCGCTATACGAGAGGGTGCGCCGCATATGCGAGGGGGCGCCGTCAGGCGCCACCCGTTTCATGCTGAAGGCGCAACCCGATTAGTCAGAAATGGCAAAGCGACGCAACAACGCCCAGCGTCTCCGCAACGCCGTCTACGCCATGCCCGCCAAGACCAAGGCGGCCATGCTCCGCGGAATCCGCTCCAACCGCGTCATCGTCGGTGCCTACGTCGACAAGCGCGGCGGCGTCTGCCCGATGCTCGCCGCCCATCGCAACGGCGGCCGCACCAACTTCGGCACCTTCGCCCGCGCTTGGGACGCCTACACCGGCGCCAACCAGCGCAAGCCCCGTCGCGCCTCCCGCCGCGAGGTCCGCACCCTCGAGGGCTATCTCGAGATGTCGCTGATCCGCGACGGCATCGAGCTCGACACCGAGACCCACCCTGACCGCCCACTCGCGGAGGAGGTCCGAGACGTCCAGGCCACCCGCCGCCGTCTCGCCGAGGCCGACGCTCACCAGGGCTCCGACGTCAGCGTCGAGGACGTGCTCACCACGGCCTACGGCGAGCACTCGCCCGCCGAGGACTCCGCCAAGACCTGGGCCTCCAAGCTCGACCAAGCCGACGCCGAACGAGCCGACGCCTGACCCACCGGGCTACCTTGCGCCCGTGAACCGGGCGCCATCCGACCAGCCCTTCGTCTCAGTGATCGTCCCCGTCCGCGACGGCGAGTCAACGATCGCCGACGGCCTGGACTCCATCCTCGCCACGGACTACCCAGCGGACCGACGCGAGATCCTCGTGATCGACAACGGCTCCAGCGACGGCACCGCCGCCCTGATCCGGTCCCGGCCCGTCACCTACCTCCGAGAGGCCAAGCGCGGCGTCTCCAATGCCCGCAATCGCGGAATCGCGGAGAGCCGCGGCGAGATCCTCGCGTTCGTCGATGCGGACTGCCTGGTCGAGCCCCAATGGCTCACCGAGCTGGTCCGCCCTTTCGAGGACCCCGAGGTCGGCAGCGTCGGCGGCGACCTGCAGCACGCGCCCCCGACCACCGCGGCCGAGCGCCAGGCCGCCCGCATGCTCGGCAACTGGCAGCGCTTCGCCTTCTCCTCCAACCCCGCCTACCCGATCACCGCGAACGCCGCGTACCGCCGCGACGTCCTCGACCGAATCGGCCCCTTCGACCCCCACATGACCCGCGCCCAGGACGTCGAACTCGGCCTCCGGTTTCAGGAGCACAGTGGCCTCCGGCTCGCCTACGCCGAACGGGCGATCGCACACCACCGTCACCGCTCCACCCAGCGTGGCTTCTTCCGCCAGCAGTTCGGCTGGGCCTATGGAGCCGGACTGGTCGGCGCCAAGTTCGAGGCCATGGGCGGCCATCCGGTCACGCCTCCCCGGGTCCGCGATCTCATCCGCCCCCTCCAGGGGCTCGGCATCGTCATCTGGGCCGGCCTCCGCCGCCGCGGCCGGCGCCAGTGGATCGAGGACGCCTGGTTCGACTTCCTCCGCCAGCTCGCCTGGTGGACCGGCGCTCGCATCGGACTCCGCCGCGGCGCCCGGATCTGGCGACTCAGCCCAGAGGCCGAGCCGGAAAGCTCAGCCTAGTTCGGGCGTATCCATCGTGTCTCCGGGCCGTAGGAACACGATCTCCGGGACCAGGCAGTTCGGCGAGGTTCGCAGCAGGAACCGCACGCTCTCCGCGATGTCCTCCGGCCTGATCATCGCCTCGGCAGCCACCTGGCCCTTGACGAACTCCGTCATCGGCGTGTCCACGAACGCCGGCGCCAGCGCGGTCACCTGAAGCCCCTGACCCGCGTTCTCCTTCTGCGTCGCCTGCGAGAAGCCGATCACCGCCGCCTTGGTCGCCGAGTACACGGACAGCCACGGCTGCCCCGCCTTGCCGGAGATCGACGCCGTGTTCACGATCAGCGCCTTGCCGTGCTCCGCCCCTGCCTCGCGCAGCATCGGCAGGCATTCACGGGTCATCAGAAACACCGAGCGCAGGTTCACCCCCAACTGCATGTCGACGTACTTCGTGGTCAGCTCATGCATGGCCTCGCCGATCCCCACGCCCGCGTTGTTGGCCAGCACATCCAGCCGCCCGTACCTCTCACGGTGGGTCTCGACCAGCCCCTTCAGCTCCTCCTCGTCGGCCATGTTCGCCGGGACGCTCTGAACCTCGAGCCCGGCCGAGCGCAGATCCTCGGCCGCGGCCTCCAACTTCTCCGCGCGCCGGGCCGACACGGTGAGGCCGTATCCGTCCTCTCCGAGCGCACGGGCGATCGCCAGCCCGATCCCGCTCGAACCGCCAGTGATCAGGGCCGCCTTCTCCGCCACGTTCTCCTCCTCTTTAGCACTCGCTAATCGCGGGCGGCACCCTATCGGGGCCATCTCTACGATGCCGCCCGTGTCCAGAAAGACCATCGCCGCAGCGACGGCACTCGCCGCCTCCCTTGCGCTCGTCGCCGGGTGCGGCGGCTCAGACAACGGCACGGGTAGCCGCAGCAAGCCCGCCCTGCCGGCCACCGACTTCCCCGCCCCGCACGGCCAGAGCCTCCAGCAGGTCCTGCTCTCCGCCTCGAAGGGCCAGCAGGGACCCGTGGTCGCGCCGGCGGCCGCGATGTTCTATGTCGGCACGAACCGCTTCCCCTTCGGCGTCTTCACGGCCGGCCGCGACCAGGTCACGGACGCGCAGGTGGCCATCTACGCCACGCCCGGCAAGAGCCCGAGCGGGCCCGCGATCGGCCCCTTCCCGGCCCGGATCGAGGACCTCACCACCAAGCCCGCCTTCCGCGCCAAGACCACTGCCGACGATCCAAGCGCCGCCCAGGTCGCCTACGTCAGTGACCTCCCACTGGACAAGACCGGTCCCTGGGCGTTCGGCGCCCTGATCAAGACCGGCGACTCCTACCAGTACAGCCTGCTGCCGACACCCCATCCGGTCGGGGAGTACCCGGCTCCCCGGGTCGGCCAGATGGCACCCGTCACCCACACCCTGACCGTCGGCCAGGTCTCCGACGTCTCCCAGATCGACACGCGGGTCCCGCCCGACGACATGCACAACGACGACCTCGCCAACGTCCTGGGCAAGAAGCCCGTTGTCCTGCTCTTCGCGACGCCCGCCCTCTGCCAGAGCCGCGTCTGCGGCCCCGTCACCGACGCCGCTGAGCAGGTGAAGCAGGAGTTCGGCGACCGCGTCGCCTTCATTCACCAAGAGGTCTACAACAACAATCAGATCAACGACGGCCCTCGCCCGCAGATGACTGCATACGCCCTCCAGACCGAGCCATGGCTGTTCGTCATCGACCGAACGGGCAAGGTGAGCAGCGTGCTCCAGGGTCCGTTCAGTGTCCACGAGCTCGAGGCGGCGGTCCAGAAGGTCGCCTGAGGGCACCGTCCCCTATCGCTCCGAGCCCCGAGCGGGTAGAAATAGCCGGATGAATGATCCGGAGCTCCTGACCATGCTGGCCGCCGAGGCCGAGCGACGAAGCCCGACGATCATCACCGGCATCGAGGAGCTCGCTGCCACCGGGGACAAGAACTCGGGCCGCATCGAGGAGCTCCGAATCGAGGTTCACGGTCTCAAGGGAGCCGCCCTGGTGGTCGGTCAGGAGCGGCTCGCCGAGCTCGCCAAGCTGATCGAGCGGTTTCTTGCTGGCTGTGTGGACTCCGGACGCATCAATCCCACCAACGCCGCGGCAGTCGTGACCGCGACGAGCGCCTTCACCGAAGGGGCGCAGGCCGCGGCCGAGGGAGTGGGGGAGCCCTCCTCGGTCGGCGATTCGATGGAAGCCCTGGACCGCTGACGTTCAGTCCGCGTGGTGGAGGGCGAAGGCCACCGCGCCGATCCCCATCCCGGCCATCACCAGCCAAGCCGGGATCAGCCAGCCGGCGATCTCCGCGACCCGCAACGACGACCGCCGGTATCCCGGCACGATGAGCGCGACCATGCTCGCGAGGAACACAACGGCGGCGAACGTCACCACCGGCGCCGCCACCAGCGTCCGGGCCGGCGCGTCGACCTCGTCCTCGAAGTTCCGGCCGAGATCCGACGCAAGCACCGCGACCACCGCGATGATCACCAACGAGCCATAGAGCGCGCCGAGCAGGGGCCAGGTGAACGTCTCATCCCTGGACCCGGCCCGGTCGTCGAGCTCCTCCATGTGACGAATCTATCCCGGCGGATGGCGCCCATACACTGGCCGCGGGGCCGGTAGCTCAGCTGGTCAGAGCAGCGGACCCATAATGCGACTGCGCTCGTCGGCTCCATTCGGCACTGTTCCGGAATCGGCTGCAAATCGGCTGAACCGGAACTCGCAACCATTTCGCTGAATGTGCTGGATTCCGCGGTTTCCGGCACCGCCCGTTAGCAATCCGTTAGCAGCGGGGACCGCCGCGGAGCGAGTACCCCTGTGACTCGACGGGTGGGGGGCCTGTCCGCCGAGGCTTCACGCAGATGTGGGATCGCATCGAGTTTGTAGTTCCGGCGAACCTTGCCGGTGCGTATGAAGCCTGTCGCCAGGCAGCGGACGCATTGGGTTGGCGGGTCAAGGAGGCGGAACCCGCCCGCCTTCAGCTGCGCCTAAAGGGCAACAAGCTGGACCTGAATCTGTCGCCTAGCTCGGACGACGCGACCACTATCCGGATCGACGGAAGAAGGAGCGGGATGGGCCCGAGACACCGACGCCAGCTACAGAACAGGATGAACGCATTCCAATCGCAGGTGCTTGTGGTGAGCGGGACGGCCGGCTCGACCTCAGCACCCGGCTGGTATCCGGATCCGGAGAACCCCGAGACTGAGTTGTATTGGGATGGAATGGCATGGACTGAGCACCGGCCTGCTGGGAACGATCCAGGCTAGGCGCTGCTTTGCATGGAAAGCAGCGGTTTACGATTGCCCGGTGCTTCGACCAGCCCTTGTCGTCCTGCTCGTCGTAGCCGGGTCGTGTGGGTCGGGTTGCGGCGAATCCGACTCTAAGACGATGTTGTCGATAGCAGCCGGGACCAGCAGTTCCACCCTTAAAGCCCCCGTCGGGCCAAACCGGAAACCCACCGTGCGCATGGATGGGGTGGTGACCCCCGGTTCGAGCGAGACACTGCGAATCGCTCACTTCCCGCCCCAAAGAAAGTTCGCTGTTCTCATGGGTCCGACCGGCGGCGAAAATGGCTGCCGTGACCAAGGATTCTTCTGCAGCGTTCGGGTGAGTCCCAAGCCAGGGGCCGCGCCGTTCAGGTCATCGCGAAAGGGACGGGGTGTTGCGCGCTTCGTCATGCCGTCCGAGTACCACAAGATTCAGAAGTCGGGGGGCACTCGGGTTGCCGATTACCCCTTCGCGAATGGTCAACGGATCAGCATCGCGGCGGGGGATTTGGCTTAGAGCCCAAGCATCCCTTCGCTTTCGTGGGGAACCGTGCGCTCGCAACGGTCGTGATCTCGCCCTGAGTGGCCGCCGCTTTGGACGAGAAGCGGCTATCTGCGGCGGTTTCGCCAGGACCGGAGCACAAGGAAGAGAAACGCGAGCAGGACGAGCCCCAGACCCGTGTAGAGAAAGATGTAGTCGCCCGTCGTCTCGGGCCCCGGACGAGGGCCAGTCGCATCAGCGCCGAGCAGGAGGACACCACCCCACACAGCGGCAAGACTAACTTGCGACCCCCGCTTTGGACGAGAAGCAGCTACGAGTGATAGGACTGGCGCAGCCCCCGGTGCGGCCCAGGAGGCCGGGCCGGCTGGCAGGGGTACGAAGAGGCCCCGGTCATGCGGGGCTTCTTCGCGTGTGCCTTAGCTCAGACCGGGAGCTTCACTGCAGCAGCCTGTTAGCGACTACCGCTTTGCATGGAAAGCGGCACTTCCCTTCTCGGTGCTCTCCTACTGGGTCGGCTCGTCCTTGCCAGGACCGCGCTTGGGTTGCTCCTGCCCCTCTGGGCGACGAGCGGGCCGACGATATGTGGGGGCCGGGACTGCTTTTCGCCTCCCACGGCGAGCTTCG
>DATDKQ010000178.1:0-6170 GCA_036519915.1 Solirubrobacterales bacterium
CTCCTTTCCCAGCGCTGTGCTCGGGACGCCGGTCCGCGAACAGCTGCTGTCGCGCCTCGACCGGCCCGGGGCGTTGCTCGTCCTCGAGGATGGGCGCTACGCGTTCACGGGGCCGATCCTCGGGGTGGGCCCCGCGAGCACGCTTCAGACCGAGGCCCGCCGGCGGCTCACCCACGCCGGGTCCGATCCGGAGAGGGCCTGGTGGCGCGACGTGATCGGCGAGCTCGCGCGCTGACCGGCGAGGAGGGCCTCAGCTCGCCTCGGACCGCCTGGCGAGGCCCTCGACGAAGAGGTCCAGGAGCAACTCGAAGCGGGCGTCCTGGTCGGGGTTCGCGAAGTGATCCGCGACCTCGGTGAGGTTGGAGAACTGGTCAGCAGGCAGTGAGGCGAGATAGCCGCCGACCATCTCCGCGCTCTCCTCCAGCGGCGGTGCGCCTGTAGCCACCTCCGCCTCGTAGCCCCCTTCGTCCATCGTGAAGCCGTTGACCACCGAGAACATCAGCAGGTAGCTCTGCACCGCGAGCTCGTCGGGGACGCCGCCGGCGCGGAGGATCGCTAGCACCCGCTCGGTGAGGCCTAGGGCGTTGGGCCCCATCGGTACCCGCCCGATCGAGATCTCGACGATGTCCCGGTGCCGCTGGATCGTCTGGCGCATCACCCGGGCGACCTGCTTGAACTGCTCCTGCCAGCGCTCGGGATCGGGATCGGGAACCTCGTCCACCTGCTCGCCGATCACCTCCTCGAGTACGAGGTCGAGCAGGCCGTCCTTCGAGCCGACGTGCCAGTAGAGAGAAGCCGCGCCCGTGTCGAGCTCCTCGGCGACCCTGCGCATGCTGAATCCGTCGAGCCCGTCCCGGTCGAGAACACGGAGGGCGGTCGCGACGATCGCCTCGCGAGTCAGTGGATCGCGCCGGCGTCTGCTGCTGCGCCCCGGAACCCGCTGCCAGGGGGGTGAGGGCAGGGCCTGTTCCTGTCCATTCTCGGCCTCGCCGTTCGTCGTCCCCTTATCCGGACTTTCCGCCATCTCGAACAGCGTACTGCTCACGAACGGCGTTACAGAAGATTCCGATTCGTGCTAGAACGCTGTTCGAGTTCAAACAGCATTCGGCTAACGATGCACGTTCGACAAAAGGAGGGCACTGAGATGACGGCCGATTCCGTCGAGCGGGAGTACACCCGGCTCGTCGAGCATCACCGCGATGAGCTCCACGCCCACTCCCGCCGCATCCTGCGCTCGACGCAGGATGCCGAGGACGCCCTCCAGGAGGCGCTGCTCAGAGGCTGGAGGGCGCTGCCCTCGTTCGAGGGGCGAAGCTCGCTGCGCAGCTGGCTCTACCGGATCGTGACCAACACCTCTCTCGATGCGATCAAGGGTCGACCGATGCAGGTCGTCCCGATCGAACAGGAGCCTCCGGCTGTCAGCCCGGAGACCGATCCGGAGGATCGCTACGCGCGCCGCGAGGCGCTGGAAAGGGCCCTGGTCACGGCGGACCGGGTTCTCCCCGACAGGCAGCGGGAGGTCCTGATCATGCGAGAGGCGCTGGGCTTCTCGGCGGAGGAGACCGCCGATCGGCTCGAGACGACGGTTGCGGCGGTGAACAGCGCGCTGCAGCGCGCCCGCGCCAGGATCGACCGTCAGGTGGCTTCGTCACGAGTCGCGTGAATCACGGCGCCGGCTTTGTGTCATGCGTTGCCGCGAATGCAAGGCCCCGATCCCGCAGGAACGGTGAAACGGGGGACACAGGGGCGAGCCGGTGTGGATGACCGGACGTTCGCCGTTCACACGGAGAGCAGCGAGGCGGTCGAGCGAGTTCGGGTGCTCGGAGAGATCGATCTGTCGGTCGTCGGGAAGCTCGACAGCGAGATGCGCCGTGCCGAGGCGACGGAGGCGAGCAAGATCGAGCTCGATCTCGATCAGCTCGACTTCCTGGACGCCTCGGGCGTCCGGTTACTGCTCGATCTCGCCCAGCGGTCTCGGAGGAACGGCAGGCGCCTGAGGATCAGGCCCGCCACCTCGCCGCAGGTCCGGCGCGTGCTGGAGCTGACCGGAGTCGTGAACCACCTGCCGCTCGAGACCTGACCCTGCAGTAGATCCGGCAGACCGCGTCATACCCCTGCGTATGGTGTTCGTGGGGAAGGCGTGTCGTTCGTCCGCAGAAGCTCGATAACCGCCGTCATCACGGTCCTGGCACTGGCCCTGATCGGGGCGGCTGTCGCGACGAGCCCATCCTCGGCACGGAGCCGGAGCCAGGCCCACTACCTGGCCGCGGCGAACAAGGGCGTCAAGCAGACCCACAAGTGGTGGAACCACGGCCGGCACTGGTATGCCTCGGTTCTGGGCGGCCCGAACGTCGCCTCCCTGTGGGGGATCGTGCCGCTGTTCGAGGCGCTCAACGGGCTGCAGACCGCCCAGCCCTCCAACCGCCACCGGCATCAGCTCAACCGCTTCGCCCGAGGCGCCGAGCGCTACCTGAATCCGAACCTGAAGCCGGTCCCGGGATTCGGGCCCAAGCCCGGGCAGCACAACCCCGGGAAGACGACCTGGTTCGACGACAACGGCTGGTGGGGCCTCGCCTTCCTGGACGCGTATCGCGCCACCGGAAACCCCCGCTACCTGAATGACGCGGAGATCGCTCAGCGGTTCATCAGCGTCTCGGGATGGGACACCACGCCCGGTCGCCCCGGGGGCATCTGGTGGAACACCAACCACAGCTTCTACGCGGGTGAGTCGCTCGCCGGGGGGACGCTGCTCTCCGCCCGGCTCTACGCGCTCACCCACGACCAGGCCTACCTGGACGACGCTCTCAAGTTCATCGCCTGGGGCGACGTCTGGCTGACCGACCCGGCCACCGGGCTCTACGCGCGGCTGCGCAAGCCCAAGACCTACAAGACCGGGACCACCTCGGACACGACGACAACGGGGCCCGGTTCGCCGTCAGCGGCCGCCGCGGCGGCGGCTGACGCGCGTGCCCTCAGCGCCAACCCGGACGAGGCGGCCAAGCTGGCGGCGTCCGGCGAGCCGGTCCCGGCTCCGGGCGAGGCGCGCTCGGCGTTCAACAACTACCCGCCCTTCGCGCCGTCACCGATGCCGTACGTGAACGGTCCGATGATCCTCGCGCACCGGATCATCTGTCAGGAGACGGGCCGGCAGGCCTTCTGCCAGCGGGCCGCCGACCTGGCGGCGCGGACGCTCCAGGTCTACCAACGCTTCTGGATGGGCCCGCAGTTCGACTTCTGGTACGTGCGGACGATGCTCGAGTTCGCCCAGCTCGACAACAACGCCAACTGGTACGGGATCGTGCAGCGGAACGCGCGCAGCGCTCTGCACCGCGCGCAAGACCGCCACGGCCTCTATCTCCGCACCTGGTACGGGAAGAAGGCGTCACGCGCGAACGCCCCGAAGGGCAGCATCCAGCTGCACTCGGCCAACGCCGCGCTGTTCGCCTGGATGGCTGCGCTCGGCCGCTAGGAGCGCCGCGCACCGCTAGGGGGTCGTGCCGGTGGCGAGCAGCGCGACGAGCGCCAGAGCGATCCCGATGAGGAGCCCGATCGTGTAGGCGATGACGAGCTTCCCGCCTCGGAGCCGATCGGTGGCCAGATGGTCGATCAACGTGCCCATGCGAACCTCTCTTTCTCAGGCCTACGGGGTTAGCTGACGGGCTCGCGCTGAAAGAGTGCGCTACGTATTCGATTCGCCCTCAGAGCCGAAGCTCCAGTGGTTCCCCCGCTCGCGCTTACGCGCGACTCGGCAGGTGCAGTTTGCGAACGACGTACCCAGTGGGTACGCGAATAACCTACCTAATTCTGTGGTCGGAAGTGCCTAAGCGGCCTTGGGGAGCTTGCCGTCGCGCTCGAGTTCCTCGCGGACCTTGCGCACGTGGCCGGTCGAGCAGTTGGCACGCTTGGCGATCACGCCGTCGGGCTCCTCGGGGCTGCGACGCAGCTCGAACTCGAGGAGCGCCTGGCGCCGGGAGGCCCAGCCGTCGCCCTTCGCGCCGATGGTCGCCTTCTCGACGGCCTTCTCACGCTGGCAGTGCAGGCAGAGCCAGTCGCCGCCCTTCTTGCTCCAGCCCTCGGGCCGGCGCGGGACGGTATTGCTGCCGGCGGCGTAGCGCACGGTCACCTCGCAGCCGGCACAGGTCCACCGGCGGGTGCGGGGCGCATGGGCGCGCTTGTTTGCAGTTGCGGTCTTTGACATGAGTTACCTCCGCGTCGTCGAGCACTGCTTCGCGAAGGCTGCCCACCAGTGGAAGAGCTGCGCGAAAGTGCTGCAAATGCCGGGTTTCCATGACCCGGCGGGGTCGTACATATTAGCAGACGCTGAAATCCCTGCAAAACGCGGCTTTTCGACGAATTTTACGCCTCGGTGACGCACAATGCCCGGTCGAACCGGTACGAATACCGCGCCTCGTGACGCGCCCGGGTGACAGCCTCGCTGGACGCTTCACCTCGCGGTCGACCTGGGCGCTGATCGGCGCCCTGATCGCGCTCGTCGGCGCGCTCGCGCTCTGCCTGGATCGCTTCCACAACGGCGACTTCTACCTCTCGCTCGTCAGCGGCCGACTGGTCGCGCAGCACGGCTTCGTCGACCAGTACCCGTTCGCGACGGTCGCGAAGGGGGGGACCTGGATGAACCAGCAGTGGCTCTCCGAGCTCACCTTCTTCCGGATCTCCCAGGTGCTCGGGCCGACGGGGCTGACAGTGCTCTATGCGTTCCTGATCACGGCGCCGCTGGCCCTCTTGCTCTGGCTCTGCAGGCGGAAGGGATGGCCGATGCTGATCGCCGTCGCCGCCTTCTACTTCCCTGGTCTGCTCGCCGTGATCCACCCACGCGCGGCCGGGTTCACGGTGGTGATCTTCTCGCTGCTGGTGGCGCTGCTCGCCGTCGCCTGGCATGGGCGATCCGGGCCCGAGCGCCGACCCAGGTGGTGGGTTGGGCTCGCGATCGTGGTCCTGTTCGCGCTCTGGGCCAACCTCCACGGGGGGTTCATCGCGGGCCTCCTGCTGCTCGGCCTTGCGACCATGGGGTTCGCGATCGATCGCTGGCGGGGCATTCCCGGGAGCCCCCCGATGTCCCGAATCGCGGCGCTTGGGCTCCTGGCGGTGCTCGCCGCCGCCACCGTGACTGTCTCGACTCCGCTCGGGGCGGCCATCTGGTCGTACCTGCTGAGCTTCCAGAACCAGGCGATCTCGCTGGCGAGCACCGAGTGGCAGTCGGCCTTCGGGGACCCGCTCGCGCTCGTCTACCTGGCACTGGCGACCGTCTTCGCCGCCTGGATGTGGATGCAATCGCCGCGGCCGCGCCGCGCCACGACCCTGCTGGTGACAGCCGGCTTTCTCGTCTTCGCGGGCTACTCGATCCGCAACATCGTCTTCATCGGGCCCGTCCTGGCCCTCCAGGTCGCCTGGACGGCGCCGAACCGGCGCCCCGGGCCGATGCGCATGCCGGTCGCGATCGCCGGCTCGGTCGCGGCCGCCGCGGCGCTCGTCTGGGCAGCGATCCTCGGGCCCCCGCGCGACGACCCGAGCCTCGGCTTCCCGGTCGCGGACTACGCGATCGCCCATCCACCGCAGCACGGGCGCATCGTCACCTATGCGGGCGTGGGCTCGTACATCAACTGGCGCTCGCCCGACACCCGCGTGGTGCTGAACGGGTGGCTCGAGCACTTCACGCCGCAGGAGCTGCGGGACAACTACGGGGTGCTGCGCAATGGGACGCCGGACCTGCGCGATGCGCTCCGGCGGCTCAGGGCGGGGGCGGTGATCGCACACGTGTCGTCCGCGATCGGGGCGCTCGAGGCGGCCGGTTTCCAGCCGGTCTACAGCACGCCGCAGGGGACCTATCTGGTGCGGACCCCGAAGGGCCGTTGACGCAGCCCTTGCAGGCTTATCGGCGGTTAGAGATGAGCTCTACGATCCCGGCCGGCGATGGAGTCCACTTCCGCATCCGCTGACTCGGCGGTCGAGCCGGCGGCGGCGATCCGCCCGGCGCTGCCGGCGCTTCCCAGGCTGGAGGCCAGGCGGCGAGCCCTGATCGCCAACACGATGCTGGGCGGGATGGTCGCCGCCGCCTTCCTGATGGCGGCCGGCGCCGCCGCGAAGCACTACGGACCGACGCTTCACATCCATCACGGGCTGCCGGACTCGCTCCGGGGGCCGCTCCACGGCCT
>DATDKQ010000179.1:0-3273 GCA_036519915.1 Solirubrobacterales bacterium
ACCGCGGACCGGATGATCAAGTCGGGGCGGATCCCTGAGCCCGTGCTTCAGAGCTCCGACGGGTCATGGTCGTCCGGCTACCTCACGGGCGCGTACGTGGGCTCCTCCTTCAGCGGCAGCTCGTTCAGCTCGGGGTTCTCGTCCCAGGTCGCGGCCGAGTCCTCCAGCGGTGGCGGAGGCGGCTTCAGCGGCGGCGGCGGAGGTGGCGGCGGGGGCGGCGGTGGAGGCGGCTGGTAGGCGCCCGACCGCCTATTCCAGCCCTGCGGCCTTCAGCGCGGTGCCCCGGTCGTGGAACTCCTGGACGCGGACGCACTTGTCCTCCTCGTTGAAGCTGAAGACCTGAGCGACCTTGTCGGAGATCTGGAGTCCGGTGATCTCGTTGCGGGCCCAGCGGTGGGCGATGACGACGACGTGGTCGCCCCCGTCGATCACCTCCTCAGGCGCGAATCGGAGCTGGCCGACGGCGCCACGCCAACGCCCCCAGAACTCCTGCACGCCCTCGTATCCCCTGTATGTGCCCGGAAACGGGTCACGCTCGGGAGCGATCCACTCGACGTCCGGCGTCATGTGCTCGAGGATCCACTGCGGATCCTGGGAGTTCCAGGCCTCGAAGCCTTCCCTGACGAGGTTGATGCGATCGACAGCCATTCCGACAGTGGAAATTACCCAGTTACCCGCTGGACTATTCGATCCCGGCGGCCGCGTAGTCGGCCAGGGCCATCACCGTCAGCTGCGGATTGACCGTCACCGACGACGGGAAGACGCTCGCGTCACAGACAAAGACGTTCTCGATCCCGTGGATCCCAAAGCGCTCGTCGATGACACCCTTCGCCGGGTCGCGGCTGATCGCGTTGCCGCCCTGGGGATGCGAGGTGTGCAGCCCGATGTCGGTGTTGTCGTGGACGATCTCGTCGAGCTCGTTGACCTGCTCGACCGAGGTGTACGAGCGCGATCTGAAGGTCATGGGCATCACCCGCAGGGCGCCGCTCGCGAAGTGGATCCGGGCCGCGAGCTTGGTGCCCTTGATCATCAGCGCGAGGTCGGCCTCGGTCGGGTCGTAGGAGAGCTTCATGCCCCGCCCGCGCTTCGCCGTTACGGTCCCGTTCCGCTGGGAGCCGACCACGACCCCGATGCAGCTCAGGTGCGAATAGCGCCGCATGTTCTCGAAGTGGTCCGAGAACCAGCCGGGCATCATCAGCGCCTGCGTCCCGACCGGGTTGAACCAGGACTCGAGGATCAGCTGGTCCTCGCCGGGCGGCCGGTAGCCGTGCGTGATCTGGAGGCCGTCGTATGAGTGGAGCTCCTCCTTGAAGTCGGCCGTGAGTGGGGCCCCGACGTTGAAGGAGAGACCCGTACCGGCGAGCTTGCCGCCGAGGCCGCTGCGCTGCAGCAGCAGACTCGAAGCAAGCGCGCCCCCGGCAACGACCACGGTGTTGGCGGCGACTCGGAGCCGGCGGCCGTCGCCCAGCCGGCAGACGACCTCGGTCGCTCTCCGGCCCTTGGTCTCGATGTGCTCGGCCAGGCACTCGCTGAAGATGCGGATGCCCTCGCCGAACTCCTGTTGCGCCCGCGGGAGGATGTTGTCCAGGGCCGAGAGCTTCTTGCCGTAGGCACAGCCGATGTTGCAGTAGCCCGACCCCATGCAGTCCTTGATGTTGGCGTCGACGATGCCGTCATGGGGGCCAACCCCGTCCAAGCCGAGTTCCGCGATCCCCTCGGCCATCTTGGTCCCGCCGGCCTGGAGGTGCTTGTTGTTCTTCTGGCTGAAGACCGGCAACCACTCGCGGAGCCGCTTGAACGACTTGCCAAGGCGCTTCGGGTCGACGCCGGCGTCCAGGCCGTCGGCGTCGTTCCAGCGCTCGAGGGTCCGCGCGGGGATGTCGTAACAGACGCCGTTGTTGACGACGGTGCTGCCGCCGACGCACTTGCCCTGGAGGACCGTGAAGCGGGAGTCGGTGGACATCTGCATGCCCCCGTCCGAGAACAGGTTTGAGAACTGCACGCGCTCGTCCTCGGTGAAGTCCCTGGGGTCAACGTGCTTGCCTCCCTCGAGCAGCACCACCTCGCGCCCCCGTTCGGCCAGCCGATAGGCGAGCACCGATCCGGCCGCGCCGCTGCCGACGATGGCGACGTCGGCCACGATCGGTTCCGCGTCCACCTCGTTCGGCTCGTTGACGTCGAGGACCGGCCGATCCTTGGGCAGCTTCTTCATCTCCTTGCCGTAGCGCGGACGCTTCGAGAAGGGGACGTAACCAGTCGACTCCGCCGTCCGGGGGTCGCCGTAGTAGCCGATGATCACCATCTGCTGCGCTCCGGTGAGAATCGACTGGTTGAACTTGCGCAGAAAGCCGGGGAGACGCCGCTCGACGACGTCTGAGACGAAGCAGCGCTCGATGAACGTGAGCCTGCGGTCGGGGGACATCATCGCGAACGGCGGGCGAAACCGGAACAGGGGGTACACCGTCAGCACCGAGAATGCGAGTTTGACCCTCCACTTGTCGTGGGCGCTGAACGAGTAGAGGTAGTCGTCGATGCCGCCCCCGACCTGCTCGGGAGTGAGCGCCTCGTCCGGACCGATCACCAGCACCTCCGCCATCGCCATCGCGGTCCGGTGCTGGTGGGGCCACAGGTACTTGAGCGAGTAGCGGGCCTTCGCGGCCGAGTGGTAGAGCACGGCCAGCAGACCCGCGACGAAGGTCGCCGCGGCTGCCCAGATCAGGAGCTGGAGCGTCGGGCTCAGGTCGGTTCCGAGCGGCTCGCCGAAGGTGCCGGCAACGCTGTCGTGGTTCCCGAAGGCGAGCATCCCGAGCAGGGCGAGCACGATCAGGACGTGGCCGCCGATCACCAGCAGGGTCGCCCAGCCGTTCTGCCTGATGTCGCCGGCGGCGAGGAAGCAGAGAATGCAGAAGAGGCCGTCCTTGGCGAACGAGTTGGCGACGAACGGGAACTCAGCAGAGCCGAAGAGGCCGAGCGCGGGGTAGAGGAGCGCCTGGGCGAGGAAGAAGACGGTGAAAATCCGCAGCACCAGCTCCATCCGCCGCTCGGGAGCTGTCAGCTCGGGGGCCTGCACCTCCTCGTCAGCCCGCCTCCGGCTGATCGACCGCCTCGGCAGTGCGTTCGCCCCGCACGGAGCCGAGCGCCGCGTCGCGGTCGTAGTACTCGTGGACCCGGGTGCACTTGGTTCCCTCGAAGTGGAAGACCTGGATCACCCGGTCAGAAATCTCGAGCCCGCTGTGCTCACCGCGCCCCTGTCGCCGGGCCACGACCACCACG
>DATDKQ010000180.1:0-6851 GCA_036519915.1 Solirubrobacterales bacterium
GCGCGCCGAGCTTCTGCTCGGCGCGCTGGCATGCGTCGTCCTGGCGTTGATCGCCGGGATGATTATCTTCGTCTTTCAGAAGGCCTGGCCGTCCTTCTCTCATAACGGCCTCGACTGGTTTAACCCGTGGGCCGGGGGCAATGTCGACGACGAGTTGACTGCGATCTTTCAATCGCCGGCCCAGAACTACGTCTATGAGATGCACGCCTGGCCCCTGATCTACGCCACGGCATTGATCACCATCACCGCGGTGGTCATCGGCACTGTCTTTGCGCTGCTCTCGGCGATGTTCATCGTCGAATTTGCGCCTGAGCCCATCCGCCGTGTGCTCGAGCCCGTCGTCCGCCTGCTCGCCGCCGTGCCCTCCGTGATCTACGGGCTGATCGGCATCCTGGTGGTCGTTCAATTCTTCGGCGACCACGTGATCACCCAGGGGGCCAAGAACTCCGTCGCCGGGGTCGTCCAACTAAATGGCTTCAGCTGGGGGGTGGGGGCGTTGATCCTGACCGTGATGATCACGCCGATCATGGTCGCCATCGTTGTCGACGCCCTTCGGGCTGTGCCGGTCGGTTGGCGCGAAGGGTCGGTCTCGCTCGGCGTCAACCGCTGGCGCGCGCTCTGGACGGTGAGCGTGCGCGCCGCCCGTCCGGCGATAGTGGCGGCGGCGGTGCTCGCTACCGCCCGCGCCCTCGGCGAGGCGATCATGCTCTCCATGGTCACGGGCTCGATCGCGTTCTCGCCCAATCCCCTGGACGGGATCATCTACTTCGTCGAACCCGCACGGCCGCTGGCCGCCACGATCGTCGACAATGCCGAGGGGCTGTCGGTCGTGCCCTTCGAGCAGACGCTCTACGCATTTGCAGCGGTGCTGCTCGTCTCGGCGGCCTTCCTGTCCTTCGGAGGTTGGTACATCCGCCGCCGCCTCCGCCGCTACACGCTCTCGCCGATATGAGCACGCCCGCGACAGAGAGCGGCCTGGGCCGCTTGAGGCGCTTCCAGCGGCCTAAGCTCCCCCGGCCGCGACTCCCGCGTCGCAACCGCGGCGTGCTCAAGGACGAGGAGGTCGTTCCCTGGAGCGTCGGCGACCGGATCGGCCTGGGCGCAGCGTGGTTCTGCGGCCTGCTTCTAATCGCGATCTCTGCCGCGATCGTGATCTACATGCTGGTCCGCGGGCTCCAGTACGTCAATCTCGACGCGCTCGGCCAGCACCCGGTCGTCCAGTCGACGACCACGATCACCGGGACAAGCGGCGGCTATCTCGACCCAATCGAGGGCACTCTGATCCTGACGGCGCTCGGCACGCTGATCGCCCTGCCCATCGGCGTGGCCACCGCCGTCTGGCTGAGCGAGTACGGACGCCCGAGCTGGCTCGCGCGCGCCGTCGAGTCCGGCGTCGAGATCGTGGCTGGCACCCCGACGATCGTGCTGGCCATCTTCGGCCTGCTGGTCTTCAGCAAGGGGATCTTCGGATTTCTCTCCTTCACGGCGGAGGGCGGCGCGGTTTTCGGTCGTTCCTTCTTCATCGCCGGGATCATGATGTCGCTGATCGCGCTGCCACTGATCGTCGGTTCCACCCGCGAGGCGCTCCAGTCGATCCCTTCGCACGTGCGCGAGGCCTCCTACGCGCTCGGCAAGGACAAGATCTCGACGATCCGCCGGGTGCTCCTTCCTGCATCGCGCAAGGGCATCGCCACGGGCACGACCCTCGGCATGGGGCGGATCGCCGGCGACACGGCGATCGTCGTCATCCTGCTCGGCGCCTCGCTGACCCTGGAGAAGGAGGGCAGCACACCCGTGATCGGGACCCTGAAGGGGACCGGTAGCACGCTGACCAGCTACGTCTACAACAACTCACCGGCCGGTGAGGGCAATGCGCCGCAGAAGGCCTATGCAGCGGCTTTCATCCTCCTGATCGTCGTGATCCTGATGAATTTCTTCGTTGACCTCTTCTCTCGCCAAAGGAGTGATCCATGGGCCCGCTGAAGCAGCCGCCTCCCGTCCGCCGCATCGTGGTGGACGACGAGCCGACGATCGTCGAGCCGCCGAAGAGCAACGGCCAGGCCGAGGCGGCCAAGTCCGGCGGCGCGGCCCTGCTCAGCGCGCCGCGGCGACGGGATCACAAGCCGTCGAAGGTGCGGACGCGCATGCAGACCGACGAGCTGGGCGTCGCCTACGCCGGCAAGCCGGCGGTCAAGGCCGTCAGTCTCACCGTCAACCAGGGTGAGGTGCTCGGCCTGATCGGACCGTCCGGTTGCGGCAAGACCACGCTGCTTCGCTCGCTCAACCGGCTCGTTGACCAAACGCCGACCGCCACCCGCAGCGGCAGGATCCTGCTCGACGAGGGCGACGTCGACCGTCTCGACGTCACGCAGCTCCGACGCCAGGTCGGGATGGTGTTCCAGCAGCCCAATCCCTTCCCTATGAGCGTCTTCGACAACGTCGCCTACGGCCTGCGCGAGCGGGGTTCCCGTCGCCCGTCCCGCGCCGCTCTGCGGCCGGCCGTGGAGGAGGCCCTCGACCGGGCCGGCCTGCTGGAGGAGGTCAAGGACAACCTCACGCACCCCGCGCTTCGCCTCTCGGGCGGGCAGCAGCAGCGCCTCTGCATCGCGAGGTCGCTGGCGGTCAACCCCGAGGTGCTGCTCTTGGACGAGCCCTGCTCGGCGCTCGACCCGAGGTCGACCTCGATCATCGAGGAGCTGATCATGAAGTTGCGATCGGAGATCGCGATCGTGATCGTCACTCACAACCTGCAGCAGGCCTATCGCATCGCGGACCGCGTCGGATTCATGTACCTCGGCGACCTGGTCGAGTACGGCGATGCGGACCAGGTCTTCGGCGCGCCGAAGACGAAGCGGACCCGCGAGTACGTCAGCGGAGGATTCGGTTGACCCGATGGCGGACCACTTCTCTGGCACTGGCGGTTCTGGCGGGGGTCACGCTCACCGCCTGCGAGTCGAGCCAGGACAAGTCCCAAGAGATCAGGGCTCGGGCCGTTGCGACGGCACCGAAGCCGTTGGTGATCGCAAAGCCGAACAAGGACGTCAAGGTCATGGACACGACCCTGCTTCACGACCAGAACGGTGATGCCATCGTGGTCTCTCTGAAGAACGAGTCGAGGCAGACGCTCGTCAACGTCCCGATCCTCGTCGACATCCGCAACCCCAAGGGCAAGACCGTTTACAAGAACGACACAGCTGGACTCGACTTCGCGTTAAACCACATAGCTGTGCTCCAGCCGGGCGAGACATTTTTCTGGGTCAACGACCAGGTGACGGGTGACGGCAAGACCGCCAAGGTGACGGTCGGCCAGCCCGAGGCCAAGCCGCCCTCGGGGCCTCTGCCCGAGCTGGCGGTGAGCCCGCCCAGGCTGCAGCACGACTTCTCCGGCACGAACGTCTCCGGCACGGTCACCGACAAGTCGAAGATCGATCAGTCTCGCCTGATCCTCTTCGCGGTGGCGCGGCAGGGCCGCCAGATCGTGGCGGCCGGCCGAGGTCAGATCAAGGCGCTCAAGGTCGCGGCCAAGCCGGCCCCGTACAACATCTACTTCATCGGAAATCCGGTGGGCGCGGAGGTCGAGATCCAGGCGCCCCCCACGGTCTTGCAGTAGGAGAGGGAGCTGTGAGCGACTCAAAGGAGACGTCATGACAGTCGAACAACCGACGGCCGAAAGCGAGGGGGGGACCTGCGCGCAGTGTGGGTCGGCGCTCGCTCCCGACCAACGGTATTGCGTCAACTGCGGCTTGCGCCGGGGTGAGCCTCGGGTCGACTACCAGACTCAGATGACGGGCACGGGACAGCCGGCAATGGCCGGCGGCCCGGCACCGGCGGCCTCGAGAACCCAGTGGTCCCCCGTGATGGCGATCGGCGCCATCGCCCTCCTGGGTGTGTTCCTCCTGCTCGGCGTACTGATCGGCAAGAAGGACAACAACACGACGCAGACGGTGGCCGCCCAGGCAGCCCCGACAACGACGACGGCGGCGACTCCGACCACTGACACGACCGCTGCCGCTCCGACCAAGGACAAGGGTGGCAACAAGGCCGCCGCCGCCGCGGGCACGGCTCCGGGTGCCGGCAACGTCGTCCAGGGCGGCACCGGAAACACGGAAGGCATTCAGACGGCCGACACCAACAAGTCGGTCCAGGAGAACGCCAAGAACGGCCCGGACGTCGTCGCAACGGGCGGCGCGCCCGAGAAACTCGACCCCAACGGGCAGGCCGGCGGCGGTAGCGGCGCGACCTGCATCGGGTGCTGATCGTGGCCGAGGGGAAAAGACCGCCGGGCAAGCCCCCTGGCAAGCGCCCCGGCTTTCTCGAGACGATCCGGCAGCCCGTCCGGCCGCCGGGTGCGATCGCGCGGCCGACCGGCGTCGGCCCGAAGGGCCAGGGCGGGCAGCGCAAGCCTGGGGCCCCGAGCTCGAACGGAGGCTCTCCGGTGGGCACCCCGGTCGACCAGCCGGAGCTGCTCCGCCGTCGAGAGGAGCTCTCGCGCAGGTTCGCCGAGCTTCAGTGGGACCTGGGCGGAATGACCTACGAGATGGCGGCCCGCGACCACTACAGGCTCGACGTCCTCAACAAGCAGGCGGCGAAGCTGCAGGAGGTGGATGCGGAGCTCGGTCAGGTCGAGCGCCTGCTGAAGCTCGGGGAGGCCGGCGCTGCGGGCAGCTGTCCCTCGTGCGGCGCCCTTCAGGCGCGCGGCGCCGTGTTCTGCTGGCAGTGCGGCAACGAGCTCAGGCCGGCGGCGACGCCCGGCGAGAGCGCGAAGCCCACGGCGCCGCCCGGCGAGACTCCCAAACCCACGTCGTAGGCGTCCATGGCCAATGAAGCCATGAACGTCCGCGGGCCCTGCGGGAGCTGCGGGGCACAGCTCGCCAGCGACCAGCGTTACTGCGTCGAGTGCGGCCACCGCGTCGGCCCGCCCCTGGCACTGCCATATGCGCTCCCCGCGGCGGGCACCGAGCCCCCAACCGACACGGGCGGCCGCCTGCTGCGTCTCCCGATCCCCCCGGAGATGGCCGGTGTGTTCGCCGCCCTCGCTCTCGGCTTCGGGGTCGTGCTCGGCACGGCCATCAGCCCGAACCTGGCGGGGATCATCGCGGCACCCTCAACTCCGGTGGTGGTGGAAGCCCCGCCCGCGGCGCCCTCGACGCGGGCCTCTGGGGGCGGTGGCGGATCGCCCGCGCCCGCCGCGGCGACAGCACCCGCGGCCGTGGTTGCCTCCACGAGCCCCTCCGGGTCGTCCGGCGGAGGTGGCGGCGGCGGAGGCGGCGGGCACAAGAAGAAGAAAAAGAAGCAGAAGCCCGCGCCCATCACGTTCAGCGGCACCGTCGTCCGGGTCAACCCGGTCGCGCAGAGCTACACCGTCTCGTCCAGCGGTGGGTTGATCGCGATCCATGCGGACACGCTTCCGAAGGTGGGGGACCAGGTCGAGTCGCAGGTGCGCAAGCTCAACAACGGGACCTACGCCGAGAACGGCGCCCGCAACCCGGTCGGGAGCGCCGATGTCGCCAGCTTCCAGGGGACGGTCACCTACTGCGCCGACCTCGAGCACCCAGCCACCCCCTGCAGCAACACCCCGACGCCCGACGACCACTTCGTCTACGCCGTTTCAGGGCTGGGTGCCTCGGTCCTCATCAGTTCCCCGCAGGCAACAGCACTGCCGCCGGTGGGGTCGCAGGTCCAGGTGGGAGTTCACATCGGCACTACTTTCGCCCCGATCGATCCGGAGTCATCCGATGACTGGATTGAATATCCCGCCCCGTGCAATCCGGTGAGCAGCGAGCAGAGCGGTGTTCCGGTGGCTCCGACGACGGCCACAGAACTCACCCAGACCTCGCTGACCGTCAACCCGTTGAGGCAGAGCGCGGTGCTCCAAGCGGTCGTCCAGGAAACGAATTGTCCCGCTGGCCTGGTGCTTTCGGCGGACGACGTTCGCGAAGCGGGCCGCGACCTGATCGCATTCGGCGTTCCGGCCGGAATCGATCAAGCGCGTCTGGCCCGTGGGCAGGCCGTTCAGGTCGCAGTGGACATCGGGAGCGACGGCAAGCTGACGCTCAAGGGAATCACCAGCGACCAGGGCGCAGCCGGCGCCGATGACGCCACCCAGGGACAGGGGACACTGGCGGGAAGCTGATCGCCGCCGGCTAGACGCCGGCGGGGACTGCGGGGGGTGCCACGGCGGCCACCCCGGCCTCGAACAGGCTGGCGGCCGAGGGGCGCGGAGGATGCACCTCCAGTAGGAGCGGCGTCCCGTTCTTGCGCGCCAGCAGCGGGGCGAGGCGCTGCCACGGCACGGTGCCCCTGCCCGGTGGGAGGTGGAGGTCGAGCCGCAGCGGGTCGATCTCCGGCGACCCCGGGTCGCCATGGCGCCCACCGAAGTTGTCGTGCAGGTGGAACATGACAGCCCGGTCGAGGACCGGCTCGATCAGCTCGAGCGGGTCTGTCCGGCGCAGGCCCGCGACGACGTTGGCGTGGCCGACGTCGACGCAGAGACCGACCGCCGGCGAGGAGATCCGCTTGGCCATCGACCGCAGGATCATCGGCGTGAAGGAGAGGGTGTCGGGAGAGGGGAAGACGGGAGCGAGATTCTCCAGGGCGATGATCACCCCGAGGCGCTCCGCGCCGCCGGCGAGTGAGGCGAGCGAGCGGGTCTCCGCCAACCGGCCGTCCTCGCTGGCTGGCTCGTCGGGCAGGTTCGCGGCGTGGTAGACGACGTGCGAGGCCCCGAGATCGGCGGCGTATGAGAGCAACCCATCGATGGCCTGATCGCCCTGCTTTGTTCCCGCGCGCAGCGAACCGGGGGCGTGGAGCACGGTGCGAAGCCCCGCAGTTCCCAGCGCAGCTGACAGGGC
>DATDKQ010000181.1:0-3962 GCA_036519915.1 Solirubrobacterales bacterium
CTGATCGTGCGCCATTCCCAGAACTGGTCGCTGGAGCGGATCGCACCCCTGGAGCGGAGCATCATGCGGACCGCCCTCTACGAGGCCCTCCACAGCGACGACGTCCCGGTCGAGGTCGCGATCGACGAGGCGGTCGAGCTCGCTAAGGAGTACTGCGGCGCGGATGCGCCGGGATTCGTCAACGGAGTTCTCGGTGCCGCACTGGAAGAGAGGGGCGCCGTCGACTGATGGCGGCCGCGCTCGAGGGCATCGAGGGGCTCCTCCTCGACCTTAGCGGCGTCCTCTACGTGCAGGATGAGGCTGTGCCCGGCGCCGCCGACGCCCTGGCGAAGCTGCGTGACGACGGCATCCCGCTCCGCCTCGTCACCAACACGACGATGCGCCCGCGGCGCTCGATCCTCGAGCGCCTCGAGCGTCTCGGGATCGATGCTGATCCATCGGAGCTGCTGACGCCGGCGACCCTCGCGGCACGACGGTGCAAGGAGGCGGGGTACGAATCTGTCTCGCTGGTCGTGCTCGACGAGCTCCGCGAGGACCTTGAGGGCCTCGAGGAGGGCGAGGGATCCGTCGACGCGGTGATCGTTGGCGACCTCGGGGAGGGCTGGGACTACGGGGTCCTAAACCGCGCGTTCCGGCAGCTGATGGATGGGGCCGAGCTGATCGCCCTGCAGAAGAACCGCTACTGGGAGACCGCAGAGGGGCTCTCTCTCGATGCGGGGCCGTTCGTCTCGGCGCTCGAGTACGCGACCGGGCGGGAGGCTGAGGTCGTCGGCAAGCCCTCGGACGCCTTCTTCGAGATCGCCCTCTCGGAGCTCGGAGTGCGCGCCGCCCGGGCAGCGATGGTGGGCGACGACGTCGAGGCCGATGTCGGCGGCGCGATGAATGCGGGTCTCGCCGGGATCCTGGTCAGAACCGGCAAGTACCGGAAGGATCTGGTGCGGAAAAGTGGAATTGAACCCGCCGCGACGGTTGACTCGATCGCCGACGTGCCCGAACTGATCTCGATCTGACGATCCGTAGTTTCCCGGCGCTCTCTGCAGAGTAATCCCGATGAACCCGGGGGTGTGAAGTTGCATCCTGCCGGTGGACCCAGGAGGAGGATCTCGCTTCGGATGCCGGCGAAACGGATTTCGGACGAACCGGAGATCGAACTCACCCGAGGCGCGTCCGATCAGTGGGCGCGTCCGATCAACTACCTTGACGGCGATGGAGGCCCGGTCTCCAGACCTGGAAGCGATCACGGCGCGGCTGGAGCGGATAGCGGAGGAGCTCGAAGCCGGGCCGAGCGACGAGCGCGCCGTCGAGCTGGTGCGAGAGGCCTCCGAATCCGCGGCGGAGGCCGGCAGGGCGGTGGAAGCCGCGCTGAGGGCCGCGACGGATACGTCGTCGCCCTGAACAGGGCCATGAGTGAGTACCCCGACGACCTGCGAGAGCAGGTCGAGAACTATCTGGACGGGATTCGGTTCTCACAGATCCCGCCGACCGAGGGCCTCGAGGAGGCGATGCGCTACTCGCTGCTCGCCGGGGGGAAGAGGATCCGCCCAGTGCTCGCGCTCGCGACGGCGCGGTCGATCGGCCTCGACCCGGAGCGCGTGCTTCCCGCAGCCGGGGCGCTCGAGCTGATCCACACTTACTCCCTGATCCACGACGACTTGCCGGCGATGGACGACGACGAGCTCCGACGGGGGATGCCGACGGCTCACGTCAAATTCGGTGAGAACGTCGCCATCCTGGCCGGCGACGCTCTCTTCGCCGAGGCGATGCACCTGTTCACCGAGGAGCAGACGGGGCACCCGGCGGCAGTGCTCGCCGCGCTCAGGGAGCTGGTCACGGCCGCGGGAGTGGGGGGCATGGTGGGCGGTCAGTACATCGACGTGACCGAGTTCGATGCCGCCGCGAAGGGCGACTGGGAGGCGGCGGTCAACCTCAACGCCTCGCGGCTGCGGGAAATGCACTCGCTCAAGACCGGCCGCTTGATCGCCGCCAGCGTGTCGGTTGTGCTGATCCTCGGCGAGGTGCCCGAAGCTGAGACAATTCCGTACCGGCGTTTCGCCGATGAGCTTGGAGTGTTGTTCCAGATTGTTGACGACATCCTCGACGTGACGGGCTCCGATGAGGAGCTCGGCAAGCCGAGCGGCAGCGACGAGAGGCACGGAAAGCTCACGTATGTGAGCGCGTATGGACTGGAAGAAGCGCGCGAGCTAGCCTCCGAGTCGCATCAGAAGGCTCGTGCGGCGCTCGAGGGGGCACGGCCCCGCACAGATGACTTGATCCGGATAACCGACTTCATTCACACGCGACACACCTGATGCCGAACAACAACAGCGATCCGAAGAAAACCGAGGCGCGGCTGCTCGATTCGATCGACTCGCCCGCCGACCTCAGGAGCCTCTCCGACGAGCAGCTCCAGCAGGTCGCGCAGGAGACGCGCGAGCTGATCATCGACACGATCGGCGAGATCGGCGGCCACTTCGGCGCCAACCTCGGCACCTGCGAGCTCGCCGTGTCGCTGCACAGCCTCCTCGACTCCCCGAAGGACAAGATCCTCTGGGATGTCGGACACCAGGCCTATCCCCACAAGGTTCTCACCGGCCGGCGCGACCGGCTCGACACGATCCGCCAGTACGAGGGGCTGGCGCCGTTCTGCTCGATCTTCGAGTCCGAGCACGACATCATGGGCGCGGGGCACGCCTCGACCTCGATCGGCTATGCAGTCGGCCTGAAGGAGGCGATGCGCAAGGGCATCGGCGAGGACGGCAAGGTCGTCGCGGTGATCGGCGACGGAGCGCTCACCGGGGGCGTCGCCTACGAGGCCCTCCACCACGCGGGCGGCCTGCAGACCCCGATGGTGATCGTGGTCAACGACAACGGGATGTCGATCTCACCGAATGTCGGGGCGATGTCCCGCTACTTCCAGCGGGCGCGGCTCAACAAGCGCCTCTACCAGGCTCGTTCGACCACCGAGGAGGCACTCACTCAGCTGCCGTTGGGTCTCGGCAGGCGGATCGACAGGCTGGGCCCCGAAGTCAAGGCTGCGATCAAGGCGTACTTCGCGCCCGGGCTTTTCTTCGAGGAGCTCGACCTCGCCTACATGGGACCGATCGACGGCCACGACGTCGCCGACCTCCGCGCCGCCCTCCGCAAGGGCCTCGAGGCCGGCCGCCCTGTGGTGGTCCACATCCAGACCGTCAAGGGCAAGGGCTTCGCGCCGGCGGAGGAGGGTGGCCTCGAGGGCATGGAGAAGTGGCATGCCGCGAAGCCGGGCTCGGTCGTCAACGGGACGGCCGCGCCGAAGAAGAAGCCCGCCGCGACAGCGAAGGCCGCGCCCGCGGCGTCGCCCCAGTACACGACGGTGTTCGGCGAGGCGCTCGTCGAGGAGGCGCGCCGTGACGAGCGTGTGGTGGGCATCACCGCGGCGATGAACTCCGGCACCGGCCTGAACCTGCTCCAGAAGGCGCTGCCAGAGCGCTACTACGACGTCGGCATCGCCGAGCAGCACGCCGTCCTGTTCGCCGCCGGGCTGGCGCTCGAAGGGGCCAAGCCGGTCGCGGCCATCTACTCGACCTTCCTCCAGCGCGGCTACGACCAGATCGTGCACGACGTCTGCCTCCAGAAGCTGAACGTGGTCTTCGCGATGGACCGCGCCGGCCTGGTGGGCGACGACGGGCCGACCCACCACGGCGCATTCGACATCTCGTACCTCCGCTGCCTCCCGCACATGGTGCAGATGGCGCCGCGCGACGAGGCCGCGCTCGTGCACATGCTTCACACCGCCCTCAGATACGACGACGGCCCGATCGCGCTCCGCTATCCGCGCGGCGAGGCCGAGGGCGTGCCGATCCCGCGGCGCGCAGAGCCGATCGAGATCGGGCGCGGCGAGATGCTGCGCGACGGCGAGACCGTCGCCTTCCTCGGCTACGGATACGGCGTGAGCGTCGCGCTGGGCGCGGCTGAGGAGCTCG
>DATDKQ010000182.1:0-11209 GCA_036519915.1 Solirubrobacterales bacterium
GTCTCTCACGAGGCTTGCCTCACGACCACGTCGGCGAGCCCTGGATCCTTCACGTGGCCGGCCGTCGCGACTACCCGGAGCTGCGGCGGCGGTGGGACGAGCAGGGCAGTCCGCAGCGATACGCGCTGATCCAGTACGAGCCGAACCTCGGCGACGTCCTGGCGGCGGCTGACCTCGTCGTCGCCCGCGCGGGCGGCTCGGTGATGGAGATAGCCGCGGCCGGCCGCCCCGCGATCCTCATTCCCTACCCGCACGCGACCGGAGACCATCAGACAACCAATGCCCGCTGGATGGCCGATGGCGGCGCGGCGGTGGTGATCCCGGACCGGGAGCTGACTCCCCAGCGGCTCAGCGCGGCGATCGCCGAGCTCCTCGCCGACGACGACCGCCTGCGCGCGATGTCGACCGCCGCGCGTCGTCTGGCGAAGCCGGATGCGGCCGAGCGGATCGCGGACGAGGTCCTGAGGGCGAGCGATGGATGAGCCCATGAAGGGGCGCAGGCTCCACTTCATCGCGATCGGGGGCGCCGGGATGAGCGGACTGGCCCTGGTCGCAAGGACGCTCGGGGCAGAGGTGACCGGCTCCGACCGGGCCGAGTCCTCCTACCTGGGGCGCCTTCGTGCCGCCGGGATCGAGCCGCAGCTCGGGCACGACCCCGAACACGTCCCGGCGGACGCGGAAGTGGTCGTCTCCACCGCGGTTCCCGAGGACAACCCGGAGCTGGTTCGTGCGCGGGAGCGCGGTCAGCGCGTGATCCACCGGGGCGAGCTCCTGGCCGAGCTCTGCGCTCAGCGCCGGCTTCTGGCCATCGCCGGGACCCATGGCAAGACCACGACGACCGCGATGTGCATCTGGGCGCTTCGCGAGATCGGCGCCGACCCGGCCTTCTTCCTGGGCGGAGAGCTGCCGGGCGCCGGACCCGGCGGCGCGCCTGCCAACGCCGCTTGGGGGGAGGGCGAGTGGGTTGTGGCCGAGGCCGACGAGAGCGATGCCAGCTTCCTCAAGCTTCGTCCCGAGATCGCGGTGATCACAAACCTGGAGCTCGATCACCACGCCCGGTGGGGCTCGCTCGCGGAGCTTTCGGAGGCCTTCGCCGCCTTCGCGGCGCCTGCGGCCGGCCTCGTCTGCGGCGCCGACGTGCGCTTGCCGGGGCAAGACGGGCAGCGTGTCGTCCGCTTCGCCCTGGAGCCCAGCGGCGGTGGGCCTACACCTGACGCCGAGCTGATCGCGACCGACGTCCGGACCGAGCCGGGCGGGGGCAGCAGGTTTCGCGCCCGCGGCGCCGGAATCGACGCCGAGGTCCTCATTCGGGTCCCGGGGCGCCACAACGTGGCCAATGCGCTGGCGGCGCTCGGCGGGCTGTCACTGGCCGGCTTCGACGCGGAGGCCTGCGCGGAGGCGCTCGCCGGGTTCCCGGGGGTCGGCCGCCGCCTCGAGTTCAAGGGCGAGCGCAACGGCGCGCGCATCTACGACGACTACGCCCACCATCCGACCGAGATCTCGGCCACGATCGAGGCGGCGCGCGAACTCGGCGCACGCCGGGTGATCGCGGCCTTCCAGCCCCATCTCTACTCGCGCACCAAGGCTCTGGCCCCCGAGCTGGGCGCAGCACTGGCGGAAGCCGACGAGGTGGCGGTGCTCGACGTCTACCCGGCGCGCGAGGAGCCGGTAGGCCCACTCACCGGGGTCAGCGGCCTGATGGTCGCCGAGGAGGCCGCCGACCATGCCCACGGCGGGCCCGTCTGGTGGCTGCCCACGGCCGAGCAGGCGGCGCAGGCACTCGGCACGAGTCTGAGGGAGGGCGATCTCCTGATCACGATCGGTGCCGGTGACATCAACAAGCTGGCCGAGGCGCTCGTGGACGAAGGAGGTGAGGGGTGAGCGCGCCCGCGGGCGTCGACCGGGAGTACCCGCTCTCCCGACTGACCACCGTGCGAGCGGGCGGCTCCGCGGACTTTTTCGCGCGGCCCTCGTCGGATCAGGAGGTGGTGGAGCTGCTCGCCTGGGCGGAGCGGGAGGGACTCCCGGTCGGCGTCGTCGGATCCGGCTCCAACCTGCTCGTCGCGGACGACGGATTCCGAGGCCTGGTGATCAAGCTGGCCGGCGACCTGACCCGGATCGAACGGGACGGGACGCGGGTTCACGCCGGCGGCGGCGCACGGCTCCCCTCGGCGGCCGCGAAGGCGGCGGGGTGGGGCCTCGCGGATCTCGAGTTCGGCGTGAACATCCCGGGGACCGTCGGCGGGGCGGTCCGCATGAATGCCAACGCCTACGGGGGCGAGCTGGGCAAGGTGCTCGACGTGGTCACGGTCTGCACCGCCGCCGGCTCCGAGGGCAGGCAGCCCGACCAGCTCGGCCTCCGCTACCGCGGCTCCGATCTCGGCGAGAGGGAGGTGGTCACCGGGGCCACGTTCGCCCTCCGGGAGGCGGATCCGGCCGAGGTCAAGGCCACCATGGGGGAGATGCGGCGAAGGAGAAAGGAGGCCCAGCCGTCCGGAATCAAGACCTTCGGATCCACCTTCGTGAATCCAGATGATCCGCGGGCCGAGGGCCACTCCGCCGGCCAGCTGCTCGACGCGGCCGGCTGCAGCGGGCTGGCGACCGGCGGGGCCCGCCTGTCGCCGAAGCACGCCAACTTCGTGGAGAACACGGGCACGGCGACGACGGCCGACATCCTCGCGGTGATGGCCGCCGCCAGGCGCAGGGTGTACGAGCGCTTCGGCGTGGTGCTCGAGCCGGAGGTGCAGATCCTCGGCGAGGTGAACTGGCCCGAGGAGTGGGAGCTGGAAGAAGCGAGCTGAGCGCGCAGGAATGGCGGGGCGGGCGGTGAATCGGCAGGCATGGCAACCAGAGCGCTGAACCCCAGACGACCGGGCGCCCGGGCCCCGGCGCGGCCCTCTCGTCGCGCCGCCCCTCGTCCGCGGCGGGCGTTGACGGCGGCGGTGATCCGCCGCCGGGTGATCGCGGCCGCCATCGCCCTGGTGGCGCTCTATGCGGGCTACATGCTCTGGTTCCGGAACCTTCCCCTCTTCTCGGTCGACGAGGTCACCATCACGGGCGCCACCACGAATGAGAGTGAGATCAGGGCGGCGGTCGAGCAGGCCGCGCAGGGCATGACGACTCTTCACCTCAAGGACGGCGAGCTGCACCATGCGGTCGCTCAGTTCCCCACCGTCGCCTCCGTGGGCGCCAGCACAAGCTTTCCCCACTCGATGCACGTGACGATCACCGAGCGGCTGCCCGTCGCTTTCATCAAGGTCGGCCCGACGCGGACCGCGGTCTCCGCGGACGGCTATCTGCTGGTCGGGGCGAGCTTCGATCCCAAGCACCTGCCTCGGATCGAAGGAGTCACCGGAGGCGCGCCGCGGCTCGACGGCGACGCCGCGGCGGAGGCGGCCATCCTCGGCGCAATTCCGGCGCCGCTTCGCGATCGCGTCACCGGCTCGAGCTGGGACGACGCGCAGGGCGGGGTGGTGGTGAGCCTGGACGGAGGGCCCGACCTTCGCTTCGGCGACGGCTCGGGCGCCCTCGACAAGTGGACCGCTGCGGTCGCGGTGCTCTCCAGCTCCGAGCACGGCTCGCCCTCATATCTCGACGTGAGCGTGCCGGACCGCCCCGTCTCCGGCGGCTGAACGCGGCCGCCGCGGGATCCCGAACTCTGCAACGCGACATTCACGCGAATTACGCCCGACAGGCGATCGCCTACGGGCACCGAAATGAGACCGCACGATGCCCCCCGGAATACGCTGATTTGCGGGGATTTCTACGACCCTCTACCAACCCTGTCCCTAGATCTGTAGACGAGACTCACCCTATGGGAAGTCTCAAGGGGGACTTGAGAGTTCGGGCGTGAACTGCCGTTGACAGTGCGTAAGCTTTGCCCTAGTTTCGGAATCGCCCAATAGCCGATTCGCGGCTCGGGCTCGGAGCAGGACCAGCTAATGGAGACTTCATATCTGGCCGTAATCAAGGTCGTCGGCGTCGGTGGCGGTGGTTCGAATGCCGTCAGCCGGATGATCGATGCTGGGCTGCGGGGCGTCGAATTCGTCGCCGTCAACACCGACGCGCAGGCTCTGCAGGCCGCTGACGCCGACGTCAAGATCGGCATCGGTCACAACCTGACCAAGGGCCTCGGCGCCGGCGCCAACCCCGAAGTCGGGGCGGGTGCGGCGGCCGAGTCGCGCGATGAGATCAAGGACGCCCTGAAGGGCGCCGACATGATCTTCATCACCTGCGGTGAGGGTGGCGGCACCGGCACCGGCGCCGCCCCGGTGATCGCCGAGATCGCCAAGCAGGAGATCGGCGCGCTCACCGTCGGCGCGGTCACCAAGCCGTTCGAGTTCGAGGGCAAGAAGCGGATGGCCCAGGCCGAGGAGGGCATCGACCGGCTCCGCAAGGAGGTCGACACCCTGATCACGGTCCCGAACGAGAAGCTGCTGCAGATCGTCGAGCGGCGGACCACGATTCTCGAGGCCTTCCGCGAGGCCGACGACATCCTTCGCCAGGGCGTCCAGGGCATCACGGACCTGATCACGATCCCCGGTCTGATCAACCTCGACTTCGCCGACGTCCGCCTGGTGATGCACCAGGCCGGCTCGGCGCTGATGGGGGTCGGCACCGGCACCGGTGAGAACCGGGCCGTGGAGGCGGCCAAGGCCGCAATCACCTCGCCCCTGATCGAGGAGCAGATCGACGGGGCGAAGGGCATGCTGCTCAACGTCACCGGCGGCGAGGACCTCGGCCTCTTCGAGGTGAACGAGGCCGCGCGCCTCGCGATTCAGGCCGCCGACACCAACGCCAACATCGTCTTCGGAGCCGTGGTCGACTCGTCCATGCACGAGGAGGTACGGGTCACGGTGATCGCCACGGGCTTCGAGGGTTTCGAGATGATCGCCCGAGCGCCGGAGTTCACGGCCCGGGCGGCGGAGCGCCGCCCAGCGCCCGTACGCGGAGGGCGCGAGGGGCTGAGCGATCTGCGGATCTCAGAGTCTGAGATCGACGTTCCGGACTTCCTGAAGTAATCGATCTCAGTTCGCTTCGAGCGCACGGCGAGCTTCGTCCTCCTCGTGCTCGAGGAAGTTCTCCATGCGGGTGACCGTGCCGTCGTCCTCGAAGGTCCAGACGGCCCACGATTCGACCTCCACCTCGATGCCGCTGCCGGCCCCGCGCGCCCTCGTTCGCTGACGGATCAAGGCTCTATTGCCTGTGATCTCGATCTCGAGCGGCTCGGTCACCTGCGACTCGAAGGCGTCCGGCTCCATCCATGTCCGGAGGGCCTCGGCCCCCCGGTGCTCCGTCCGGCCGGGGCTGAGACTGACGAAGACGACGTCTGGATGGACCCACTCGATCGCGGCCTCGTAGTCGCCGCGGTTGAAGGCGTCGTATCCCCGCCGCAGCCGATCGATCAGCTCGTCCTCTGGGACTGGCATGTCCGCCAGTATCGTGGCCGATGTGGAAGCAGGGACGCTGAAGAGAACCCCCCTGTATGAGGCTCACGTCGCCTCCGGGGCGAAGCTGGTCGACTTCGCCGGCTGGGAGATGCCCGTTCAGTACGACGGGATACGGGAAGAGCACCTGCGGGTGCGGAGCTCGTGCGGTGTCTTCGACGTCTCGCACATGGGCGAGATCGAAACCGAGGGCCCGCAGGCGGCCGAGCTGCTGCAGCGGCTGCTCTCCAACGACGTCTCGAACATCCAGCTCGGCGGCGCCCAGTACTCCTGCCTCTGCCGCGAGGACGGCGGGGTGCTCGACGATCTCTTCACCTACCGGCTGAGCGAGGACCGCTACCTGACGGTCACCAACGCCGCCAACCACGAGCGGGACCTTGAGTGGTTCGAGGCCCACGCCGTCGAGTTCGAGGCCGAGGTGCGCGACCAGATCGAGGCCTTCGCGATGCTGGCAGTCCAGGGCCCGCAGGCCCGTCCGATCGTCCAGCGCCTCACTGACGGCGAGCTGCCGCCGCGCTTCAAGACGGCCGAGCTGCCCGTGGCGGATTGCCCGACCCTGGTCTGCGGCACGGGATACACGGGCGAGGACGGCGTGGAGCTGTTGATGTCGCCCGACGACGCCAGGACCATCTGGGACGCGCTCATCGCCGGCGGCGGCGGCCCCGCGGGGCTCGGGGCGCGAGACACGCTGCGACTGGAGGTCAACTACTGCCTCTACGGCAACGACCTGACGGAGGAGCGCACCCCGATCGAGGCCGGGCTCGATTGGTGCGTCAAGGAGGACACGGGCTTCGTCGGGTCCGAGGCCTGCCGGCGGGTCCGGGAGGAGGGCCCCGGAGAGCGCCTCGAGCCCTTCGTGATGAGCGAGCGGGGCATCCCGCGCCAGGGCAACCCGATCGTGGCGAAAAGCGAGCGGGTCGGCGAGGTGACCAGCGGGACCATGTCCCCCTCGCTCGAGATCGGGATCGGGATGGGCTACGTCCGCGCCGATCTGGCCAAGCCGGGGACCGGGATCGAGGTCGACGTGCGGGGGAAGCTCCGTCCGGCCGAGATCCGCCAGCGCCCCCTCTACTCGAAGGACTGAGCGGCTCGATAGGTTTCTGGCGTGGCTGACGAGAGCTATCCGGACGACCTTCGCTACCACCCGGAGCACGACTGGGCGCGCCTCGAGGGCGACAGCGCGACCTTCGGCGTCACCTGGTACGCCCAGGACGCGCTCGGGGAGGTCGTCTTCTACGAGCCCCCCGAGGTCGGCAGGCAGGTGGCCAAGGACGAGGCCTACGCCGAGGTCGAGTCAGTGAAGGCCGTCTCGGACGTCTACGCGCCGCTCTCGGGCGAGGTGACCGACGTGAATCCAGCGCTCTCAGAGAACCCCGAGAAGATTAACCAGGACCCCTATGGCGAGGGCTGGATGGTCAAGGTGAAGCTCTCGGATCCTGCCCAGGCCGACCAGCTGATGGACGCGGCGGCCTACAGGAAGCTGCTCGAGGAGTCCGACTAGCCTGAAGCGCATGAGGCCGGCGACGTGAGCGGCCAGGAGCTTGCGCTTGCTGTGTCGGTCTTCCTCGCCTGCGCGGTGGAGGCCGTTGAAGCCCTGACGATCGTGCTCGCCATGGGCACCACCCGCGGCTGGCGCTCTGCGCTCAGCGGAACGGCCGTCGCGCTGGCGGTGCTGGCGGCAGTGGCCGCGGTCGTGGGCCCAGGGTTGACGTCGCTGCCGATCGACACCCTGCGGCTGATCGTCGGCGGCCTGCTGCTCGTCTTCGGGCTCCAGTGGCTGCGCAAGGCGATCCTGCGCAGCATCGGAGTGGTCGCGCTCCACGACGAGGACGAGGAATTCCGCGAGGAGACCGTTGCAGCCAGGGCGGCGGCCCCACACGCGCAGGGGCTCGATCCGTACTCCTTCACGATCGCCTTCAAGGGCGTCCTCCTCGAGGGCCTGGAGGTGGTCTTCATCGCTCTCACCTTCGGGGCGAACCAGCACCGCGTCGGACTGGCGGCGCTGGCGGCCACTGCGGCGGTGCTGCTGGTGGCCGCGATTGGCGTCGTGGTTCGCGCGCCGCTGTCCCGTGTGCCCGAGAACGCCATGAAGTTCGGAGTCGGGATCATGCTCACCTCGTTCGGGCTCTTCTGGGGCGCCGAGGGTGCGGGAGCGCATTGGCCTGGCGGCGATGTGGCGCTGCTGGTGATCATCCCGGCCGTGCTGGTCTTCTCGCTTCTGCTGATCCGGATGTACCGGCCGGTGACGCGCGCCGAGGCGGCCCGGCCATGAGGCGGGCCCGGGACGTTGCGGTCGGGATCTGGGAGTTCGTCGCAGGCGACGACTGGATGACGGCGGCGGGTGTCGTCGTGGCGCTGGGCCTGACAGGCCTGATCGACGATTCGGACGCAGCCTGGGTCGTCATGCCGCTCGCGGTGGCTCTGCTGCTGGCGGTCTCGATCTGGCGCCGGGCGCGTTAGTGAGACGAAGGGGCAGTCATGGGCCCTGACTACGATGGATGAGTCGTGAGCCGCTACACGTCAGCCACAGATGAAGACCGCCGCGCCATGCTCGAGGCGATCGGCGTCGGCTCCATCGAGGAGCTGTTCGACGACATCCCCGAGTCGCTGCGACTCGGCCGTCCGCTCGAGCTGCCGGACGGCAAGCCGGAGACGGAGGTCTACGACAGGCTCTCCGCGCTTGCAGCGAGGAATGCCCACGCGGAGGCCGAGACGAGCTTCCTGGGCGCCGGCATGTACGACCACTACGTCCCGGCGATCGTCGACGCGATCACCAGCCGGTCGGAGTTCCTGACCCCGTACACGCCGTACCAGCCCGAGGTCTCTCAGGGCGGGCTGCAGGCGATGTTCGAGTTTCAGACCGCGATGTCGGAGCTCACAGGGCTGCCTGTCTCGAACGCGGCCCTCTATGAGGGGCCATCCGCCGTCGCCTCGGCGGGCTACCTGGCGATCGGCGCGACCGGACGCAGGAAGCTGGTGGCCTCTCGGGGAGTCCATCCGCACAGCCGCGAGTCGCTCGTCACCTACGGCGCCGGCTACGGAACCGACCTGGTCGAGGTCCCGCTCGTCGACGGCGTCACCGACGCCGCCGCCCTGGCCGAGGCGATCGACGACGAGACCGCAGCGGTCTTCCTGCAGCAGCCGAACTTCCTGGGCGCCGTGGAGGACATCGAGGCGCTCGGCGCCGCCGCGAAGGAGCACGGGGCGCTGCTGATCGTCGCCTGCGACCCGATCGCGCTCTCCATCCTGCGGCCCCCGGGCGAGTGCGGTGCGGACATCGCGGTCGGAGAGGGGCAGCCGCTCGGCAACCGGCTCGACTACGGCGGGCCCTCCTTCGGCTTCTTCTGCGCGACCGAGGAGCACCTCCGCCGCATGCCCGGCCGGATCGCCGGGGAGACCACCGACGTCGACGGCCGTCGCGGATTCGTCCTCACCCTGCAGACCCGCGAGCAGCACATTCGCCGCGAGAAGGCGACCCACAACATCTGCACCGCACAGGCGCTCAACGCCCTGGCCGGGATGGTCCATCTCGCCTGGCTCGGCAAGCGGGGGTTCGTCGAGCTCGGCGAGCTGCTCGCCCGCCGCACCGCCTATGCGAGGGAGCGGCTGGGCGCCGTAGACGGCGTCGAGGTGCTGCATGAGGCCCCGGTGGTGAGGGAGTTCGCGGTCACGGTGGATGCGCCCGTGACCGCTGTGCTGGACCGCTGCGCCGCCCAGGGGATCGGTGCCGGCTATCCGCTCGGCCGCGACTACCCGGAGCACGAGAACGGGCTGCTGATCGCGCTGACTGAGCGCCGCAGCCGTCAGGACATCGACCGCCTCGCGGACGTCCTCGGCGCAGCCGTGGCCGATCTCAGGGGGGCCAAGGTCCCAGAGGGAGTCGCCTCGTGAGCGACCTTCCACGTCCCCCGCGCTCTGTCGACGGTGGCACACCGACGCAGCGCGATCCGGCTCGGACGATCTACGAGCGCTCCGTGGAGGGACGCCGAGCGGCCACGATGCCGGACGCCGGCGTGCCCGAGACGCCGCTCGAAGAGCTGATCCCGAAGAACCTGCTGCGGGAGCGTCCGGCGGACCTCCCCGAGGTCTCCGAGCCCGAGATCGTCCGCCACTACAACCGGATCTCGCGCCGGAACTTCGACCTCGATACCGGCTTCTACCCGCTCGGTTCCTGCACGATGAAGCACAACCCGCGGCTCAACGAGCGGGTGGCGGCGCTGCCGGGCCACGCCCGTCTGCACCCGGCGCAGGAGCCGAAACGCGCGCAGGGTGCCCTCGAGCTGATGTGGCTGCTGCAGCGGTCCCTGGCCGAGATCTGCGGCCTCCCGCACGTCAGCCTCCAGCCCTCGGCGGGTTCGCACGGCGAGCTCGCGGGGCTGCTGCTCACCCGCGCGTACCACGCCGATCGCGGCGAGGAGCGAACCAAGGTGCTCACCCCGGACACGGCGCATGGCACTAACCCCGCCACCGTGACGATGGCCGGCTACGAGGTCGTGAAGCTGGCCTCGAACGAGCGCGGCGGCATCGACCTCGACGACCTGCGCGCCAAGGCGGACGACGACACCGCCTGCCTGATGCTCACCAACCCGAACACCCTCGGCCTCTTCGACGAGAACATCGCGGAGATCGCCAGGATCGTCCACGACGCCGGCGGGACCCTCTACTACGACGGTGCCAACCTGAACGCGATCATGGGCCACTCGCGCCCCGGTGACATGGGCTTCGACATCGTCCACGTCAACCTGCACAAGTCCTTCTCCCAGCCCCACGGAGGCGGCGGGCCGGGAGCCGGACCGATCGCCTGCTCGGACCGGATCGAGCCCTACCTGCCGCGGCCGCAGGTGGTCCGCCGCGACGCGCAGAACGGCGGTGAGCCCAGCTTCGACCTCGACTACGACAGGCCCAAGTCGATCGGTCGCCTGCGCGGGTTCCAGGGCAACTTCGGCGTCTTCGTGCGCTCCTACGCCTACATCCTCAGCCTCGGCGGCGACGGTCTCCAGGAGGCCTCAGAGACCGCCGTGCTGAACGCCAACTATCTGCTGGCCCGGATGAGGGGAGGCGAGGCCGGCAGGTACACGCCGGTGGCGTTCGACCGGCGCTGCATGCACGAGTTCGTCCTCTCCGGAGCGCCGGCGAAGCGCGAGCTCGGCGTCAAGACACTCGACATCGCCAAGCGCCTGCTCGACCACGGCATGCACCCGCCGACCGTCTACTTCCCGCTGCTGGTCGACGAGGCGCTGATGGTGGAACCCACTGAGACGGAGACCCGGGAGACGCTCGACGCGTTCGCCGAGGCGATCGACGCGATTCTTGAGGAGGCGGCGGAGGATCCGGGGATCGCGCAGGGCGCGCCCTACACGACCCCCGTCCGCCGGCTCGACGAGGTGGCGGCCAACCGGAATCCGGTTGTCCGCCAGCCTCTGTAGAGCCTCGAGCTAGCCCCGGACCACCTTCACCCCGGGAACCTTGAGCGCCGTGATCTCGGTGTGGTTGACATCCGCGGAGGCGCTCGACGAGCAGAGCAACTGGTTTCAGACGTCTTCGAGGCGCTCGAGCGCGGGGAGCTTCTGCTTCAGCTTGAGGACCGGCTCGAAGAGATCGCCCTCCTTCTCGATCCGCTTGATCGCATCGGGGATCTCGAAGCGGATCTTCTCGGTGTCGCCACCCCTGGCGGTGCGCTCCACTTCGCGCCAGTGGAGCGGGATCGAGGCGGTGGGGTGCTCGCGCGCCCGCAGCGAGTAGACGGCGATCGTCGTCTTCTT
>DATDKQ010000183.1:0-7673 GCA_036519915.1 Solirubrobacterales bacterium
GTTCTCGAAGGCAAGCGCCGCGGCGTTCCCCTCGATCATCCCGATCATTCCCGGGGTGGAGAGCACGCTCGCCCCGATCGTGCCGCCGACGTCCGTGAGCAGCCGCCCCTCGACCACGAAGTCCATGCTTCTCTCCATGCCAGGCTCGAGGGCCATCACACCATCCCCAGGCCGCCGCTGACCCCGAGGGTCTCCCCCGTGACGTACGAGGCATCGTCTGAGGAGAGGAAGGCCACCGCGGCGGCCACCTCCTCCGGCTGGCCCAGCCGCCGCAGCTGGGTGCCCGCCTTCATGTTCTCGATGATCTTCTCGCCGATCTCGCCGAGCTCCCTCGCGCGCATCAACAGCGGCGTCTCGATCGGCCCCGGCGCGATTGCGTTCGCATTGATTCCGAACCGCGCGTTCTCCCGTGCCATCACCTTGGTGAAGCCGATCACCCCCGCCTTGGCGGCCGAATAGACGGCCGATCCCTTTGACCCGACCCGGCCCGCCTCCGACGCGATGTTGACGATCCGCCCGTAGCCCGCCTCCTGCATGCCCGGCAGGGCGGCGAAGGTGCAGTTCAGGACGCCCGTCAGGTTCACAGCGATCACCTTCTCCCACTGCTCGGGAGTGGTCTGGGTGAAGAAGCCGAACTCGTCGGTGCCGGCGTTGTTGACCAGGATGTCGAGCGGCTGGCCGGCGCTGTCGACCGCGGCCTGCGCCGAACCGAGATCGGTGACGTCGAGCTCGATCGGGAGCCCGGAGACCTCGCCCGCCACCTCCGTCGCGCCCTCGAGGTTGAGGTCGCCGATCGTGACCTCGGCGCCCTCAGCCGCCAGGCGCCGTGCGATCGCCGCGCCGATGCCGCCGGCGCCACCTGTGACGAGCGCCTTTCTGCCCTCCAGCCTCATGGGGACGGCAGCCTATTCGGGGCGCCCTGTAGCTTGCTCGCCGGTGGCAGAGCCAATTCCGATCATCGGGGGAACCGGCGCGCTCGGGCACGGCCTCGCGCTGCGCTGGGCTCGCGCCGGACAGTCGGTCGTGATCGGCTCTCGCGACGCCGGGCGGGCGGAGGAGGCTGCCAGGCGCGTCCGCGACGGGGTCCAGGGAGCCGCGGTCGAGGGCCTCCAGGACAAGGAGGCAGCCACCCGAGGGTCGATCGTGTTCCTCACCGTCCCCTTCCGCGCCCAGTCCGAGGCCCTCACCAACCTCAAGGAAGCTCTGTCGGAGGGGCAGATCCTGGTCGACTGCACCGTGCCGACGGCTGCGGCCGTGAGCGGCAAGGCCTCGCGGACGATCGGCGTCTGGCAGGGCTCCGCCGCCCAGCAGGCCGCGGAGATGGTCCCCGATGGCGTCACGGTGATCTCCGCCCTGCACACCGTGAACGCCAAGCGGCTCACCGACAGTGGCCCGCTCGACGAGGACGTCCTCATCTGTGGCGACCGGAAGGTGGACAAGGCTCGCGTCGCAAGGCTGATCGAGGAGATCGAAGGACTTCGCACCGTCAACGCCGGCGCACTCGAGATGGCCCGGATCGTCGAGACCCTGACGCCGATGCTGATCTCGATCAACGTCCGCTACAAGGCCGCCGCAGGCATCAGGATCACGTACCTGCCCGAGGGCGACCCCTGGGCGTGATCGAGCGCTGCGTGATCCTCGCCGGAGGCACCGGCGGGGCCAAGCTGGCAACCGGCCTGCAGGACCTGCTCGGCTCCGGCCTCTCGGTGATCGCCAACACCGCCGACGACATCGAGATCGTCGGCCTCGACGTCTCTCCGGATCCCGACCTGATCACCTACTGGCTGAGCGGCGAGATCGACGAGCAGCGTGGCTGGGGCATCAAGGGCGACTCCTTCACCACCTTCGATCGCCTGGTCCGGCTCGGCGCTCCCGACTGGTTCCGCCTCTCCGACCGTGACCTCGCCACCTGCCTGTACCGGCGAGTGTTCGTCGACGATGGCGGACGCCGCACCGATGCCCAGGCGCAGATCGCCCGCGCGCTCGGAGTACGGGCGGCGGTCCTGCCGATGAGCGAGGAGCGGGTGCAAACCCGGGTCAGGACGGCCGCGGGGTGGCGCGACCTCCAGCAATACCTGGTAGCCGAGCATGCAGCGGCGCCGGTGGAGGGCGTCGAGGTCGAGGGGATAGCCGACGCGAGTCCCACCCCCGAGGTGCTGTCGGCGATCGCCGAGGCCGAGGCGATCGTCATCGGGCCGTCCAATCCGGTGATCTCGATCGGCCCCATCCTCTCGATCGGCCGGCTGAGGGAGGCGATCGCGGCCGCCGCGGCGCCCGTGGTCGCGGTGAGCCCTTACGTCGCCGGGCAGGTGGTGAAGGGCCCGACCGACCTCTTCATGCAGGCGGTCGGCCGCCCGTCGACCGCCGCCGGGGTCGCCTCGCTCTACGAGGGGCTGATCGGCGGGATGGTCTGCGACCCGGAGGACCCCGACCCCCCGCCCGAGGGCATCCGGGTGTTCAAAACCGAGACCCTGATGGAGGGTCGAGAAGGAAGGCGGGCCCTCGCCGAGCGAACCCTCGAGTTCGCGTTGACACTTCGCGCCGCCGAGGAATAAAAGCCGCATAGTGGGGCATAAATCGCGCCTCACCCGGTAGCCTGAACTCCGTGGGGTCGGAAACACACCAATTGCATACGACCGCGATCGTTCCGGTGAAGGGGTTCTCCTCTGCCAATGCGCGGCTCAACGGCCTGCTCGACGAGGATGAGCGGACCCGCCTGGCCGAAGCCCTATTCCTCGACCTGATCGTGAAACTGCCCCGCAGCCGCTGCATCGACGACGTCCTCGTCGTCACCTCCGACCCGTCGGTGGCTCGGCAGGGCGGCTGGTTCGGGCACAAGGTGCTCGTCCAGGAGACCGATGAGGGCCACGCCGAGGCCGCGGCGGCGGGCGCCCGCGCCGCGATGGCCGATGGAGCCAGGCGGGTCGCGATGCTGCCCGTCGACTGCCCGATGCTCGAGACCGACGAGCTCGATGCGCATCTCGGCCGCTCCCCCCGTACGGCGCTGATCGTCCCCGACCGTCACGGCACGGGCACGAACGCCCTGATGCTGAACCCGCCCGATCTGTTCCTCCCCGCCTTCGGCCCGGACAGCTGCGCCAGGCACGTGACCAGGGCGCGGGCGACCGGTCAGAGCTTCGCGCTCGAGCAGGTCGAGTCCCTGGCGACCGACCTCGACACGCCAGAGGACTTCACCCTGCTGCGCGACCGGCTGCTGCTCGACCCCCAGCCGGCGCCGCGGACCGCCAAGGTGCTCTGGCAGCTCGGCGACCGCGCGCAACAGGCGGCTGCCTGAAATCCGGCGGCGGGGTTTGTGGCCGCCGCAGATGAAGCGACCGCGCGCGAGCTGCGGATCCGGCCCGTCACCGGCATTCCGGAGCTGCGCGAGGGCGACAAGCTTGGTGCCCTGATCGCCGACGGCGCCGGACCAGCTGCTGATGAGATCGTGGTGATCTCGCAGAAGGCCGTCTCCAAGGTCGAGGGGCGGGTCCGGCGGCTCGAGGACGTCGAGCCCGGGGAGCGCGCCAGGACTCTGGCCGCCGAGATTGACAAGGACCCCGCCCTGGTCGAGCTCGTGCTCGCGGAGAGCAAGCGGATCGTGCGCGCCGCGCGCGGTGTCCTGATCACCGAGACCCACTCCGGCTGGGTGTGCGCCAACGCCGGCATCGACTCCTCCAACCTCGAGCAGGGCCTCGTCTCGCTGCTGCCCGAGGATGGCGACGCCTCCGCTCGGCGCATCCGCGGCGAGATCGTCGAGGCTTCGGGCGCAGCCCCCGCAGTGGTGGTTGCGGACAGCTTCGGCCGCGCCTGGCGGATCGGTCAGGCGGACGTCGCCATCGGCTGCGCCGGCCTGCCGGCACTCGCCGACTGGCGAGGCCGGCGTGATCAGCACGGCCGCGAGCTCTCCGCCACGCACATCGCGCTGGCCGATGAGCTCGCCTCCGCCGCGGATCTGGTTCGTGACAAGGATTCGGGCGTGCCCGGCGCGATCGTCTCCGGCCTCGGACACCTGGTGACCCCTGACGATGGGCCAGGGGCACGCGCCATCCCTCGACCCGCCGAGGACGATCTGTTCCGCTAGGCAGGGGTCTTGTTCTTGGACGCCAGCTTGTCCATCGAGGGTGGCGTCGCGCCCTCCTCGGTGAACTCGGGCGGCTCGTAGGCCCGCCCCGGCATCGCGCCCATGGCGAGGACGCGCGCCGGCTCGTCTCCAGTGATCAACTTTCGCTTCTCGGCCGCACCGACCCGGGCGAACACCCCGGGCTCGAGCTCGTGATCCTCACCGCCGACCTGGAGCGTGACCCGACCGGACAGAGGGGTGTAGACCTCCTCCTGGTCGTCATGGGTCTGGTCGTGCTCGGGAAAGTGCTGGAAGTTCGGCGGCAGGTCGATCACGGCGAGGCCAAACGAGCTGACGCCGAGTCCGGCCCGCGCTCGACGGAAGCCACCGCCGAAGATCGCCTCGAAGTCCTCGACGCGCTTCACGGTCACATCTGGCATCTAGTTTGTTCCTCTCCCACTTATGCGAGGGTGCGCCGCAGCAAGCGAGGCGCAACCCGTTTCATGAAGTGAGGCTAGCCACCGATCTTCAGAACGGCGGTTCCCCGAACCCTACCGTGACGCATGTCATCCAACGCACGGTTGGCCTCGGAGAGCGGATATACCTGGATCTCGGTCTGCACCGGTACCTGGGGCGCAAGGGCGATGAACTCCTCGCCGTCTCCTCGCGTCAGGTTCGCAACGGAGCGGAGGGAGTGCTCGTGCCAGAGGATCTCGTAGGGAAACGACGGGATGTCGCTCATGTGGATGCCCGCGCAGACCACCGTCCCGCCGGGCGCGAGAGCCGCAAGCGCAGCCGGGACAAGCTCGCCGGCGGGGGCGAAGATGATCGCGGCGTCGAGGTCGCGGGCCTCCGGGTCCCCCACCGCCCCCGCCCAGGAAGCACCGAGTTCGCGGGCCTCCTCCTGCTTCGCGGCGTCCCCCTCGCGCGTCAGCGCGTAGACCTCCCAGCCCCTGTGCACGGCGACCTGGATGATCAGGTGAGCCGAGGAGCCGAAGCCGTACATCCCGAGGCGTTCTCCCTCCCCGGCGAGGCGCAGCGACCGATAGCCGATCAGCCCCGAGCAGAGCAGCGGAGCCGCGTGCTCGTCCGAGTAGGACTCCGGGATCGGGAAGCAGAAGCGCTCGTCGGCGACGGTCCGCTCCGCGTAGCCGCCGTCGAAGTCATAGCCCGTGAATTTGCCCTGCACGCAGAGGTTCTCGCGGCCCGAGCGGCAGTAGCGACAGGTCTCATCGACCCAGCCGAGCCAGGGGACCCCGACCCGGTCGCCCTCCGAGAAACGCGTCGCCCCCTCCCCCTTGGCGGCCACACGGCCGACGATCATGTGGCCCGGGACGAGGGGCAGTTTGGGCTCGGTGAGCTCGCCGTCAAAAATGTGCAGGTCGGTCCTGCAGACGGCGCAGGCCGAGACATCGATGAGAACCTGGCCGGCGGCAGGCTCCGGGTCGGGCAAGTCGCGCTCTGTGAGGGGCTGCCTCGGCTCGTCCATCACCATCGCCTTCATGCCGCTCCTGTCTCAGTAGGTCTCGACGATCTCGTAGAGCGTCGTCCGCTGGGCCGGTTTCCGCCCGGCCCGGCGGGCGGCGTCGATCAGCTGCTCGGGCTCGAGCCGGACGCCGTGCTGCGAACCGGCCATCCGGGAGATGTTCTCCTCCATCAGCGTCCCGCCTAGGTCGTTGACGCCCCAGCGCAGGCTCTCGGTCGCAGCGTCGAGTCCCATCTTCACCCAGCTCGCCTGTAGGTTCGGGATCGTCCTCCCCAGTGCCAGTCGGAAGGCGGCGGTGTGCTTGAGGTTGTCGGGGCGCGAGATCTCCTCGACCCCGTGCGTGCGGCCGAGCAGCGTGTTGTACGGAATGAAGCTGAGCGGGACGAACTCGGTGATCCCACCGGTTCGCTCCTGGAGGCGGCGAACGACCCGCATGTGACGGGCGAGCTCTCGCGGCTCCTCGATGTGGCCGAACATCACCGTCGAGGTCGAGTGCAGGCCCGCCCGGTGGGAGGCCTCGATGATCTCGATCCAGCGCGCCACCGGCAGCTTGTTCGGCGAGATCCGCTGGCGGACACCGTCGTGGAGCACCTCGGCGGCCGTGCCCGGCGTCGAGCCCAGCCCGCACTCGATCAGGTAGTCGAAGACCGATTCCGGCGAGCGCCCCGAACGCTCGCACATGTAGTGGATTTCCATTGGCGAGTAGGCGTGCAGGTGGATCTGCGGAGCGCACTCCTTGGCCAGCCGCAGCCAGCGCCCGTAGTCCTCGAGCGTGTACTCGGGGTGGATACCGCCCTGCATGCAGATCTCAGTCGCGCCGAAGTCGAGCGCCTCCTGTACCCGCGCTGCGAAGTCCTCCTCGCTGACGAGATAGGCGTCCGGGGAACGCTTGCCCTGTCCGAACCCGCAGAAGGCGCACCCGACCACGCAGACGTTGGTGAAGTTGATGTTCCGGTTGACGACGAAGGTGGCCGTCTCCCCGGCGAGCTCGGCGCGCAGCTCATCGGCCGCGACCCGCATCTCCTCGATCACCTCGGGGCGGGTCTCCGAGAAGAGCGCCGTCAACTCCTCCTCGCTGAGCTCCTCGCCCCGGCTGCCCTTCTCGATGGCCCGGGGCGCGATCTCCGGAGGGAGCGGAGTCTCCTGCCGGCGACCGGAGCCCCGGCGCGGGATGAAGCTCCAGTACTTGAGCTTGACCACGTCGAGCACGCCCTGCTCCATCCACTCGGGATCGAGGTACTGGGGGTAGGCGCAGAGGCGCTCGGTGAGGGCGTATCCGCGAGGCGCCAGCTCCTTGCGCACCTGATGGGGGCTCGGGAAGGGCTCTTCAGGGCTGATGTGATCGCCGTTGGCGGACAGCCCGCCGAGGTCGGTGGCGCCCGCCTCGACGAGCTCGGGCCACCAGTCGGCGAGGTTCGGCGGGACCTGGACGCCGACGTCGGGCATCAGGCGCTGCGACTCCGCGATCAGCCGCTTCATCTCTTCCACCGAGACCGGACTCGCCCACTCCGGCAGCGGCAGCTCTGAGCCGATCGTCTTCCCGTTCGTCCATCGCTCCTTGGAGGCCTGGTCCGCGATCTCCGCGACCTCCGCTCCGTAGTAGCGCGGATGCGGTACGAAGTTCTGGAGGATCACCTCCTGGATATGGCCGTACTCGGCGTGGACTGCGGCGATCGCCTCGAGGGCGGCAACCCGCTCCCCCTCGCTCTCGCCGATCCCTACCAGGATCCCGGTCGTGAACGGGATCCGCAGGTCTCCCGCGAGGCGCATCGTCTCGAGTCTCTTCGCCGGGTGCTTCGTGGGCGACCCCTGATGGACGACCAGATCCGGGTTGATCGATTCGAGCATCAGGCCCTGCGAGGCGCTCACCTCACGAAGCCGCGACAGGTCCCCGCGCGAGAGCACACCGAGGTTCGTGTGGGGAAGCAAACCGCGCTCGATCCCCTGCTGACAGGCCCAGACGACATAGGAGGTGAAGTCCTCGTGACCCCAGCTCCGGAGCCGCTCCGCGACCTCCGGGTTCACCTCCGGCCGCTCGCCGGTGAGGACGAGGAGCTCCTTAGCGTTGCGACGCACCGCTTCGTCGAGACGGCGCTCCACCTCTTCGGGGTCGTGGATGTGCGCGCG
>DATDKQ010000184.1:0-10094 GCA_036519915.1 Solirubrobacterales bacterium
GCAGAAGCTCGGCGCGCTGGTCACTGCGGTTCCTCGGCCCCGCCTTTTGGAGACCGAAACGGCGCTTCATCAATGCAGCGGCACCCAATCCGTGCCGATGATCTTGTTCGCCTTGTTGCTGTGGGTCACCCAGTTGATGAACTTCTTAACGCCACCAACCGGTGCTCCACGAGTGACGAAGTAGAAGCTGCGTACTCCGCCGTACTGGAACGACGCCGCGTTCCTCAGGGTGCAGGCCACCCCGTTGTAGTCCACAACGTGCACCCCACTGGTGAACGCCAGCGAGACGTAACCGATCCCATGATCATCGCCCTGGACACCCTGCTGGACGAGGCCATTGGACGCCTTGCCTGCAACGAACGATCCCTGGTTTGTGCCTCCCAGGAAAATGTTCCTGAAGGCATCATGCGTTCCCGACGTCGGCGCCCGACCAATTGGGTCGATGCCACCGGTGATCGGTGAGCTTGGAACCTGGCTCCAGTCGGTGAACGTCGGTCCCAGGAAGATCTTCTTGATCGTGTCCTGGGTGATGTTCCCGAGGGGGTTGGAGTTGTTCGTAATGATGCAGAGTGCATCTCGGGAGATCCTGGTGAACACCAGGCCGCCCGGATCGCTGGCTGCCGGATCGCGCGAGGACGCCCCGATCGAGACGCGGCCCTTGGCGACGTCCGAGATGCCCACGTTCGACCCGCCCTGGAGGATCTTGAAGCCGAACTTCTTGCCCTTCTTGGTCTTGATCCACTTGCGGGCGAGCTGGGTCTCAAGCGGGAAGACCGAGGTCGATCCGCTGATCGTGATGATTTTCTTCGCCTGCGCCACCGCCGGCACCGCCGCGATCAGCGACAGAGCGGCGATCACCGCCAGCAGGCGAATTCCCTTTCCTTGCACTAGTGCTCCTTTCGGTCTCTCAAACGAGGACCGCGGGAGTCTCTCGGCGGGCACCCTGGGCGGTGTGACTAGGCGGTGACCAGGCTGTAACGGCGATGTAAAACGCCCGCAGGTGCGAGAAAATTGGATTGACTACCCACCACGTCTTACAGTTAAACGCAACGACGGCCACGCTCACGCGCGGCCGTCGCTGTCGTTGGGAAAGGAGTGATGCGTACTTACTTCTTCTTCTTGCCTCCCCCGCACTTCCCGAAGCCGCTCACGGCCAGCGGGAAGGGCTGGGAGCTGAACTCACCGACAGTGGAGCCGACGGTGGGCTCGCCCATCACTACCAGCCAGACCTTGGGCTTCGGCTCACCCTTGCGCGTGCAGGGGGTAACGTCGAATCCCATCTTCTGGTTGGAGGTGTTGCCCGCCGAGATCGTGTTGCCGTTGGGCAGGCCCGGATTGGGTGGAGGTCCGGCCGATGCGGCCGTCGTCGTCTGACGATCGACCGTCCCGCAGCCATAGCCGAAGCTGGGGAGGTCGCCCTCGCACTGGTGGTTCGCGCTCTCGTTGAGCTGACCACCGTTGGTTCCAGTCACGACCGGCTCATCGCCGGGCAGGTCGATCTGCGTGTTGCTGTAGACGGCGAACGCCCTGATGTTCTGGGTGCATGTGAAGCCGAGGTCAACGTCCGGCCCGCGCACACCCTTGAAAGGAGTCACCGAACCGCTGCACGAGACCGGGTACTTGGTCGCCGGCGCCGCGGACTTCTTGGCGCCCTTCTTGGCCTTGGCCACGTCCGAGGTCGCGCAGTCCTTGTAGGCCTTCATGTTGACCTTCACCGGCGCCTGGAGATACTCGCCGACCGTGGTCGACTCGCCGCCGCCGCCGCCCGTTCCGGGCGCCAGGAACGAGGTCACATCCGGCTCGCCCCCGACGAAGAGGAAGAGCTTGACCGGGTTCTTGCCGCACGGACTCGCCCCGAGCTTGATGCTCTGGGTCACCTTGGTGCCCGCTGCGATCTGCTGCGTACAGGGTCCCGTCACCACGGCATTCTTGTTGGGAATGCCTGCAGTTGAATCGCCCTCTGTCCGCTTGAACCCGTCACACGTGGTCGGGTTCCCGGTAGCCGAGGTCGAGGCGCCCGGGGTCGTGGTGTTCCACCCCGTGGTGCCCGGCGCCTGAGTCCCTGCAGCGGCACGGTCGGAGACACCGCAGCCGAAGCCGGCGCCCAGTCCCTCACAGGTCAGGAACGAGCTCGCGGCGCCCGCGCTGGGGGCGCCGTAGTTCTTGACCCTGCCCGTTGCCCCGACCGAGTAGGTCCGGATCACGTTGTCGCAAACGAAACTGAGCTTGGCATTGGTCTGGCTCTTGCCCTGCGGCTGCAGCTTTGCGTTGCAGTTGGCCACGGTCGCAGCCGATGCGGTGGTGGCCGAGCCCAGGGCGGCAATGCCCAGGACGCCGGCTACTGAGACGAGAACAGCGATCCGCCGCCCGCCCCGCCAGCCGCGCTCGGATCGAGATGAGTTGATCACTTGAGTGGCTCCTTCACGATTGGTTACATCCGCCACAGGCGGACGGACGCGCGGCAGTCTCTCTGCGGGCGCCCCTCGCGATGTTGCGATCCCGTGTACGGGATGTAAACGCGGTGACAACACCTACGAATTACTAGTTACGGGTTATTTGCAAAGTGGTCACCTTGAGGTAACGCCGAGGTGAACCGGACCCCGGAGAATCCCGGGGCGGAATGCACGCCTCCGCTGGGAGACGCGCACGCAGGGCGGCCTCGGCGCTCGGGCCGGGGGCGGTGATTCTTCTCATCGGCTTCATCCTCGCCACGCACGGCGCATCGGTCTTGGACGCCATCGTCTCCGTGCCGCCCTGGGCGATCGCGGGGGCGACGATGGCCCATGTGCTCACGCTGGTGCTGAGGACAGAGGCGTGGCGGGTCGTCCTGCGTGGCGCTGGGGCGAAGCTCGACTCTCGCTCCCTGCACGCCGCCAACGCCAGCGCCTTTCTCGCCGGGACGGTGCAGGGGCAGGCCGCGATGCCGGCTCGGATCGCCCTGATCCGGCGTCTTGGGGGAAGAGACGCACCGGAGGTTTCCCAGATCGCACTGGCGGATGCCCCGATCTTCATGTTCGAGGTCTGCACCTCGGCGCTGCTTGCGGCGGTCGCGTCCACTGCGGTGGGTGTGATCCCGGTCTGGGTCCCCTGGGCGATGCTCGCGGGCGCCCTCGCCGTGCTGGCCGTGCTAAGGGTGGTCTACGGACGCTTCCGTAACCACGGATTCGCCGCGGGCCTCGGCGTACTCGCCGATGGCGATCTCCGCACCAAGCTCGCACTTATCGTCGGCGCATTCACGGGCATGGCGATGCTCCGGACCTGGATCGTGCTCGCCGCGTTCGGGTTGCCCTCCGACGCGGCCAGCGTGTGCCTCGTCCTCTTCTCGATGGGGACCGTGGGCCTCCTACCGATCGGGGTCGGCACCGGCCCCGCTGCCACGGTCGCCGCGCTCGGGGCGACCAACCTTGCGGCGGCCACCGCGGCGGGCATGGTGGTCAGCACCGCGACCGTGCTCGCGGTCCTGGTCTACGCAGGGGCCTTTTGGGCGTTGCGTACCCGCATCCCGGCGGGTCCCGGCCTAGTCGTCAGCTCGAGGGGAGCGGCGCCTGCCCGGGATGCGAGGCGTCCTCGAACTCCCGGAAGAGGCCGGTGACGACGAAGGCGACCTGCTCGCCGATGTCCACGGCGTTGTCGCCGATCCGCTCCAGCGCGCGGGCGACCAGCATCATCGTCATCGCCCACTCGCGGGTGTCCACGTCTTCACCGACCTGGACGGCCAGCTGAAAGACCTCCTTGTTGAGATCGTCGATCAAGTCGTCCTGGCGGACGAGGTCGCGGGCAAGCTCGACATCTCGCCCCTCGAACGCCTTCTTCGCCTGAGAGAGCATCGAGCGACCCTGCTTGCCCATCCGCACGGTCCGCTCCACCATCTCCGCGTGCACCGGAGCCTCGTAACCGGTCAGGGGGATGAGCTTGGCGATATTCACGCACTGATCCCCCATCCGCTCGATGCTGTGCATGACGTGCAGCAGCGCCGAAATCAGGCGCAGGTCGGTCGCCACGGGGGCCTGGGTCGCGAGCATGGTGAGGATCTCCTGATGGACCTCCAGGTAGCGCCCGTCGATGCGGTCGTCATCGGCGATCACCAGCTCGGCGAGCTCGATGTCCCGGTGCTCGACCGCCTCAAGAGTCCGGTCGAGGCTCTGGACGACCATGTCCAGCCCGTCGAGCGCTCGCGTCTCGAGGCCCTCGAGCTCCTCTCGGTAATGGAGCCGAGTTGATTCGGGCATCAGCCGACCTTCCCGGTTACGTAGTCCTCGGTCCGGGGGTCGGAGGGGTTGGTGAAGATCTTGTCCGTGTCGGCGTACTCGACCAACTGGCCCCAGCGGTGCTCCTCGTCGGCATCGAGCTCCACGATCAGGAAAGCGGTTCGGTTGGAGACGCGCGCCGCCTGCTGCATGTTGTGGGTGACGATCACGATCGAGAACTCTTCCTTCAGCTCCATCATCAGGTCCTCGATCCTCCCAGTGGAGATCGGGTCTAGGGCCGAGCAGGGCTCGTCCATCAGGATCACGTCGGGATCGACAGCGATGCACCGTGCGATGCAAAGCCGCTGCTGCTGCCCACCTGACATCCCGTAGGCGTTCTCGTCGAGCCGGTCCTTGACCTCGTCCCAGAGGGCCGCCGAGCGTAGGGCGCGCTCGACCCTCTCCTTGACGTCGGGAAGTCCGAGCACCCGCGGCCCAAAGGCGACGTTGTCGAAGATCGACTTCGGAAAAGGGTTGGGCTTCTGGAAGACCATGCCGATCCGCTTGCGGACCTCGACGGGATCGACCTCAGACCCGTAGAGGTCCTGCTCGTGGTAGTAGCAATGGCCCTCGACGGTCGCGGTGGGGATCAGGTCGTTCATCCGGTTGAGGCAGCGGATCAAGGTGCTCTTGCCACAGCCCGAGGGACCGATCAGTGCGGTGATCTCGTTCTCGTGAATATCCATCGAGACGTGCTGCACCGCCGGCTTTCCGGCATAGCTCACGGAGAGATCCTCGAGCCTGAATACGGTCGCCGCCCCCGAAGTGCCACGACCATGACCCCCACCGTCTGCGGCGCCTGAGACATCGATCCCGGGCGCTCCCTCACGGGCAGTCGTCGCCTCCGCTTCCCTTCTCGCTTGATCAGCCACTCGTTCCAAGGCTATCGACCGTCGCTTTCATCGCTGGTTGTCCGTCGGTTACCACTGCTGCTCATATCTATTCCGGAGCCAGATCGCGAACGAGTTCATCGCGAGCAGCACGATCAGCATCAAAATGACCCCGGCGGCGGCGACGACGTGGAACTCCTCCTGCGGCCGCTGCGCGTAGTTGAAGATCTGGACCGGCATCGCCGAGTACCCGCCGGAAAAGGCTTGGGGATCGAAGGTGACGAACGTTGCCGCACCAACGAGCAGCAGTGGAGCCGCCTCGCCGATCGCGCGCGACAGCGCCAAGATCACGCCTGTGGCGATCCCGGGAATCGAGGCGGGAAGGACCTGGCGACGAATCGTCTGCCACTGGGTCGCGCCCAACGCCAGCGACCCCTCACGGATCGAAGGTGGTACCGCCCTGATCGCCTCGCGGCCCGCGATGATCACCGTCGGCAGGACAAGGAGCGCCAGGGTGAGGGAGCCCGCCGCGATGACGAAGCCGAGGCTGAGCGGCCCCCGAACGATGAAGGCGAGCCCCAGGATCCCGTAGATGATCGAGGGCACCGCCGCCAGGTTCTGGATGTTGAGCTCGATCAGCCGGTTCCACCAGCGTGTCCTGTCGGCGTACTCCTCCAGGTAAACGGCCGCGCCCACGCCAAGCGGCACGACCAGGAGGATCACACCGCCGATCAGGTAGAGGGTCCCGATGATCGCCGGCCGGAATCCGGCCTTTTCCGGAAAGATCGTCGACGGCCCGTCCGTGATCAGGTGGATGCCGAACGACGGAGAACCCTTGATCGCGGACTGAAGGATCACGGCCGCGAGACCGAGCAGCGCGATCCCGACGGCGAGCAGGAGGACCGCAAAGAACAGGTTGCCCATCACCTTGTCCCCTCGGGGCTGGGCTCTGAGCGACGCCTTAACGCTCGCCTGGGCACCCGCGCTTGCCAAGCGGGTGCGCTCCGAGCCGAACCGGGGAAAACGCGGGCTCACTCGTAGACCTCTCGGAAGCGGCGGACGAGCCGGATCGCCACGGCGTTCATCGCGAGGGTCAACAGGAAGAGCAGGGCTCCGACAGCGAAGATCGTGTCGTATTTGACAGTTCCGGTGGGGATATCCCCAGTAGCGGTCACCCCGATGAAGGCAGTCATCGTCAACACCGACTGACCGGGATCTAACGTCCCGTTGGGCGTTCCACCCGCGGCCAGCAGCACGATCATGGTCTCGCCCACGGCTCGCGAGAGGGCGAGCACGATCGAGGCGACGATTCCGGAGATCGCCGCAGGGAAAACCACCTTCGTGGAGACCTTGAGCTTCGTCGCCCCAAGCGCATAGGCACCCTCCCGCAGAGCGCCGGGAACTGCCTTCATCGCGTCATCCGAGATCGAGGCGATGATCGGCACGATCAGTAACCCGATCGCAAGCCCCGCAACACCGGCGGCGAACGGCGGGGTCTTGATGAAACTGGGAAAGATGTCCTGGACCTCCGGGCTGATGAAGGTCAGCGCGAACAGCCCCAGCGCGACGGTGGGGATGCCGGCCAGTACCTCGAGCACGGGCTTCACCACCCGGCGCACGCGCGGGCGCGCGTATTCACTGAGGTAGATCGCGGAGAGGAGCCCGATCGGGATTGCGAACACGAGGGCCCAGAGACTCGTGTTCAGCGTCCCCATGACGATGTTGAACACACCGTAGGTGGCGTCAGCCTGGTTTGGCGCCCAGGTCTGAAACGAGAAGAAGTCGGAGGGCGAGATCGCCTTGAAGAAGTCGATCGACGGGGTCAGCAGCGAGATCACGATTGCCGTCGTAGTGAGCACTGAGATCACGGCGCAGGCCGCAAGCGCAAGCTCGATCAGCTTCTCTCCGCGGCGCGGACGCGCGGCCACCAGGGGACGGGCAGGGTCTCGCCGCCCGAGGGCCCTGGTGTCCGCTGTCACGTCACGCGCTTCCATCTGACTGGTGCTTCGTCGCCCCTAGGTCCCCGAGACCTGCTGGAGCTTCTGCTTGCTCGCAGCCGCCTGCTCGCTCGTCATCGGGATGAACCCCGTCTTGTCGGCAATCGCCACGACGTTGTCCTCGTAGAAATTGAGGAACTGGTCAACCGCGGGGTTCTTCAGCGCATCCGCCGAGGCGTACACGAACAGCGGACGCGAGAGGTAGTACGAACCGTCCTGGGCTGACGTCGGCGAGGGCGCGACGCAGCCCTTGCCGCCGTCGATCTCCAGCGCCTTGACCTTGTCCTGGTTCTCCTCGAAGAACGAGAACCCGAAGTAGCCCATACCGCCCTTGGCACCCTGGACACCGGTGACGGTGGCGTTGTCGTCCTCACCGATGTCGTTGACGTCGGCTGTCCTCTGGGCGCCCTCCTCACCGTTGATCTTGTCGGTGAAGAAGTCGAAGGTCCCGGAGGTGCTTCCCGGCGAGTAGAGGGCCAGGTCCTCGTCGAAGGACGGCTGGAGACCCTGGATGTCACTCCACTTGCTGATTGTCGACTTCGGCTCCCAGACGGACTTGAGCTGGGGAACCGTCATGCACGTGACGGGATTGTCCGGGTTGATGGCGACGGTCAGCGCGTCGTTCGCCACCTGAAGCTCCTGGTAGGAGATCCCCTTGGCCTGGCAGGCCTTCACCTCGTCGGGTTCGATCGGTCGTGACGCGTCGGAGAGGTCAGTCTCGCCGGCACAAAACTTCTCGAAGCCGCCGCCGGTCCCCGAGGTGCCAACCGTCACCTGGACGTCAGGGTTCTCGGCGTTGAACTCCTCGGCAACGCCCTCGGTGAGGGGCCCCACGGTGCTCGAGCCGTCTACCCGGATCTGGCCGGAGACTCCGCTGCTCCCGCCGTTGTCGTCACCGCCACCGCAGGCGGCAACGCCGACGGCAAGCGCACCGGATGCGGCAAGGACGAACCACAACTTTCTTGGCATTCTGGAATCTCCCTTCTAGGGGTTATCAGTCACAGACGCCGGGACACTCTCAGGGCCACCGCCCCATCTTGTTACGCAGGTGTGGCGCGCTTGTAAAAAGGATGTAAATAGCCGGGCGGCTGAGACGCTTCAGGCCTGAGGCGAGAAGCGGTAGCCGATGCCCGTGTGGGTGTGGATGAACCGCCGGCCGGGGAGGGCTCGGTTGAGCTTCGCCCGCAGCCTCCCGACGTAGACGTCGACCGAGCGATCGCTCTTCTTGTAGGACCGGCCCCAGACCGTCTGGTACAGCTCCTCGCGAGTCATCACGCGCTCGGCGTTATGGGCCAACTCCGTCAGGAGCTGCAGCTCGCGGACCGTCAGCACCAGGGGCCGGCCGTCGACGAGCGCTGCATGGTCGGCGGGCCGGATCTCGAGGCGCCCGGCGTACACGGGCGTCGGGTCGCTGGCGACCACTGGAATCGCCGATCCCGAGACCGCGGCGCCGTTCTCACCTTCCATGGCGTGGGAGCTTCGCCGGTAGTTCCCCGCAATTAGTTACGTTCGAGTGAACTTCCGGTGAACGAGATGTAACGGGGCTTCTAGCGCGAGCGGAGGTCTACCGCGACGCTCTCCTCCGAGAGCGCCTCGGCCTCAGCGAGCTGCTCCTCAACAACGCGCAGCTCCGGCTCGACCACCGTGCCGACCTGCTCGGGATCGAAGCGATAGCCGATCCCGAAGTGGGTGTGGATGTAGCGCCAGTTCGCGGAATGGCGCTGGAGCTTCTGGCGCAGCTTGCGCACGAAGACATCGACGGAGCGATCGCCGTGAGCCATCGCGTAGCCCCAGACCTTCTGGTAGATCTGCTCGCGCTCGATCACCTGGCCATGGGCCTCGGCGAGCAGCTGCAGGAGCTCGAACTCGCGGCGGGTCAGCCCGATGCTCTGCCCGCTGACGAACGCCTGATACTGGTCGGGGCGGATCTCGAGCTCGGCGGAGACGAGCGGGCCGACGTCCTCGCGCGCGGTGGCGCGCTTTCGCCGGCGGACGACGGCCTCGATCCGCGCCATGACCTCCTCGGGATGGGACGGCTTGCCGATCCAGTCATCGGCCCCGAGGCGTAGGCCGCGGACCCGCTGTGCGACGGTCGACTGCGAGGTGCAGACGAGGACTCCGAGGCCGGGGATCGCGCCGCAGACCCGCTCGAGGAATTCCCAGCCCTCCGGCCCGAGCACCGAGATGTCGACGAGCAGAGCGTTCAGCTTCATCGCCACGAGCTCATCGATGGGAACGCTGCCAGCGAGCACCCGGTGCTCCCAGCCGGCGCCTTCCAGGCGCTTGCCCAGCACGGTCAGGAATGAGCTGTCAGTGTCGATCACCGCCAGCCTTATGCCTGCTTGGTTTGTCATCCAGCCCCTCTCTCGACCTCGGCCTCTGCCCCCGAGGTCCAGGTCCGCTTGGCGAGTCGGGCCCATGATACGTCCAGGGGCGGCGCGGACAGCCCTCCCCCGGGTCCGGTTCACCGGTTTTTCACAAGCAAATGGCGCATAAATGCCTGGTTTGGCGTATCGGGATGTTCACACCGGACAGCCGCCCGGTCGCGAGACTCTCGCTCACTTTCGAGATTCCTCTCTCGTCAGCGCGCGCGACCCCTCCCTGCCCCGGGTCGCGCGCTTTTTTTTTGGGCGGTCTCCGGGGCGCCATCGCCCTGGCACGACTGAGCCTCCGGCGATAATCGGCACATGGCGCACACCCACGCCCACGGCCTCTCCGGGGAGTCCGACGCAAGACGGCTCGGCGGCGCCTTCGCGCTGATCGTCGCCTTCATGGTCGCCGAGCTGGTGGCGGGCATCCTCGGGTCCTCCCTCGCCCTGATCTCGGACGCGGGCCACATGCTCACCGACGCGGTCGCGCTGGGTCTCGCCCTCGCCGCACTTCGCCTGGCGAACCGGCCTCCGACAGGCAGCTTCACCTACGGGCTGAGGCGCGCCGAGATCCTCTCGGCCCAGATCAACGGCATCACCCTGCTGCTGCTCGGCGGGCTGATCGTCTTCGAGGGGATCCGGCGGCTGATC
>DATDKQ010000185.1:0-4209 GCA_036519915.1 Solirubrobacterales bacterium
GACGTAGATGCCGGTGATCTCGTTGTCACCGTCGTTCTTGCCGAACCCGGTCGGGGTCGCGCTGCCGTCGAGCGTCGCCGACGCGTCACGGCCCTCCGCCAGCCAGCGGACCGGGTGGTTGGCCGGATCCGAGTAGTCGCGGGTGACGTCCCACGTGAACGCCGAGTCCAGAGCGTTGAGCTGCGTGTGCAGCCCGTCACCCATGTCCTGACCGAACGTAACGATGTTCTTCGACAGGAAGGTGACGTTGTCCAACGAGCTGTGCCCTCCATCCGGCTTGTAGAACAGGGACAGCGTGCCGGTGTCGGCACCCGGCCCGCTCTGGCTGAGCTTCATGATCGAGCCCCAGCCGCCGGCGGTGTCGTTCTCCGGGCTGTTCGCGTTCGTGTCTCCGGTCTCGTCGAAGAAGAACTGCTTGAAATCGGAGCCCGGCCGGAAGACGCCGTTCTCCGGTCGCTTGAACGGAGTCCCGACGTTGCCGTTGTGAGTCGGCAGCGGCGTCTTCGCGAGGGTGTTTGCGTTGAACGGCGTCGTCCCGTCCACGGCGGTGTCGTGAATGGTCACCCACCGGGTCTGGAACGTGTTCCCGTACGTGTGCAGGGCAACCTGGTCCGGGCTGTTGAGAGCGGCCTCGCTCTCGAACGTGATCGCCTGATGCGCCGCGTTCAGGACCTGGAGGACCTGCAGCTTCCCGTTCGCCAGGTCACCCTTGTGAGCAGGGACGTAGCGGTAGAGGAAGCTGTTCGGGCGCCGCGCGACCGTGCACTGCGGCGGCGGGGTGCCCGAATTGCTGCACGTGGCCGATCCGGCCGGCGGCTTGTTTGAACCGCCGATGTCCTCGGCGATCCAGAGGTTGCCGTGGTCGTCGTTCTGGATCCCTTCGTAGCCGCCGCGGCCGAGCGCGCCGGAGACGTCGGTGACGGTCGACGGGAAGCCCGGGGTCGCTGCATACGTCGGCGCGCCTGTGTTCTCCGTGGTGAAGAGAAGGCGGTGCGCCCACGGGTCCCAGGTGGAGCCGTCGATCGTTGTGATCTGGTTCCCGTTCGCGTCCTGCGTCGCCAGGAGCGTCACCCGATGGGCGGCGTCGGCGTCGAGGTTGATCCGGGTGATGTAGCCGGCGCCTCCGGCGCCGCCCTCATGGCCCTGGAAGAGGAAGTGCGACCCGTAGTCGTAGTTCGGGTCTGCCCCGGACAGGCCGTTCTTGAAGGTCAGATAGGTGTTCTTGTCGGGCTCGGTCTTGTGCGCCTCCACCGGGTTGGTCGTAGTCGGGACCATCACCGGCTCATCGGCCGAGTTCACGGTGTCGTTGTCGTAGCCGTAATACGAGGTGAGGGCGGACGTGTTCTCGAGCTTCGTCGAGCCCTGCGCCACGACGACCTGCCTCAGTTCAAGCGAAAGCTTGCTCGCGGGGGCAAAGCCGTCCGACTTCGTGTTGGCCGTCGGAACGTTCGTCAAGCTCGGATTGCCGGAGGCCGCCGAACCGACCGCCACGAAGACGGCGCCGGTCAGGACCGCTCCCCCGACGATCAGGGAGATCAACCGTTTCCTTCTGATCACCTGGTTCTCCTTTTTCGAGAGTCGTCGCACCGGCCACTGCCGGCGCGGAGGCGGCGAATCTAAGGAGCGGCCGGTGCCGACCGGTTAACGAGGTGCTTCCCCGGCGTATCGATTCTGTGAACAGGACGAGCGCCGGAGCTCAGCGGCCCTCAGCCGCCGACATGAAGGCCTCGAGGAGCTCGTTGTAGCCCGCGCCGGTCGAGGGGACGGTGTGGCCGCGGCCGGGGATCACTGCCCGCTTCGCGGAGAGACCGTCCGCCAGGGCGTCGCAGACCGCTTCGAAGGCGTCCGAGTGGCCGCCTGAGAGCACCAGCACCGGGAAGTCGGCGGCGGCGAGTTGCTCGAGCGGGATCTCCGCCTCCCAGGAGGGCCTCTCGCGCTTCAGCAACTCGACTCCGTGCATGAGCTCCTCCGGCAGCTGGTCCGGCGTCCCGTAGGCGGAGCCGGCGCCGCCACGGAACAGCTTCAGGAACTCCTCCGGCGGGATCGAGGGGGCGTTCTCGAACAGCAGCTTTCCATTGGCGATCATCTCGTCCACCACCGGCGTGCCCGCGGCGACCAGGAGGCATCCCGGTTCCGAGACCGTCAGGGAGCGCACCGCCTCCGGCCGCTCGGCGGCTGCGAGCAGGGCGATCACCGCGCCGTAGGAGTGACCGACGAGATGAGCGCCGTCGCCGAGCAGCTCCGCGAACATCGGCGCCTCCACCTCGAAGTCGTTGCGCTCGAGTGGCGCGCTGTCGCCGAAGCCGGGTCGGCTGGGGATGAGCAGCGTCCAGCGCTCCGCGAGCTCGCGCTGCTTTCGCCAGGTCAGCGACGGCCCGACGATGTCGCCGTGGATGAAGAGAATCGACGGACCGGCGCCCACCCGTTCAACGGCGAGCATGTCGCCTCAGCTTCAGGAGGTGGTCTCGGAAGCCCACGCCGAACCCCGTGGGCTTGCCGCGATAGTTCTTGATCAGGCTCACGCCCAGCAGCCGGATCGCCTGCCCTGACTCGTCCACCAGGCGGTTGCCCGAGACGCTCAGGTCGAGGCCTGAGGCGCTGGGGGGCGACGAAAAGGCGCCCACGCACAGTGCGAGCCCAACGATGCGTACCAACCGCGCCATGGCCGAACAAACCCTACGATCAGCGCGGATGAAGCTGATCATCCAGGTCCCCTGTCTCAACGAAGAGGAGTTGCTCCCCCAGCTGCTTTCCGAGCTGCCGCGCGAGGTAGCTGGGTTCGATCGGGTCGAGTGGCTGGTCGTGGACGACGGGTCGACCGACGGGACGGTCCAGGTGGCCCGCCGGCACGGTGTGGACCACCTGGTGAGGCTGACCACCAACAAGGGCCTGGCCACGGCCTTCCAGGCCGGGCTCGACGCGGCGCTCAAGCTCGGCGCTGACGTGATCGTCAACACCGACGCGGACAACCAGTACCGCTCGCAGGACATCCCGCGGCTGGTCGAACCGATCATGGCCGGCCGCGCCGACATGGTGGTCGGGGACCGGCAGGTGCAGAGCATCGATCACTTCTCCCCGACGAAGAAGCTGCTCCAGCGGCTCGGCAGCTGGGTTGTCCGTAGGGCGTCCGGCACGGACGTGCTCGACACGACCTCCGGGTTCCGCGCATACAACCGCGAGGCGGCGCTCCAGCTGGTCGTCGTGTCCCGGTACACGTACACGCTCGAGAGCCTGATCCAAGCGGGCAAGATGTCCGTCGCCCTCGAGGACGTCCCGATCTCCACGAACCCCACCGACCGGGAGTCCCGCCTGGTGGGCTCGACCTCCTCGTACGTCCGCCGCAACGCGTACGCGATCTTCCGCGCCTACACCCTGTACGAGCCGCTGCGGGTGTTCATGATGCTCGCGCTGATCTTCGGAGCGCTCGCCCTGGCGGCCTGGGCCCCCTTCCTGCTCGACTGGATCCTGAACGGCGACCGCAGCGGGCACATCCAGTCGCTGATCCTGGGAGCGGTGCTGGCGCTGGCGGCGGTCCAGATGTTCGCGCTCGGCATCATCGGCGACGCGCTGGCCGGCCAGCGGGCGATCGCCCAGCGCGTCTATGAGCGGGTCAGGCGCCTCGAGCTCGAGGCGGGTGTCCAGCCGACCCATTACGAGCGCCTCGCGGTGGAGCGGCCGCTGGCCGTGGAGACGATCGAGACGACCGTCGCCCGATGATGCAAGGGTCCTCCGAGGCGGAGCGGAGGAGCAACCCGTTTGATGTGCCCGTCGAGCGCGGCGGGAACGTCTACGACAAGTACGGGACCTCGAACCCGATCGCCCGCCGGCTGATGGCGAGGTTCATGTCCGACCTAGACGAGCTGGTCGCACGGACGGACGTCAACGAGGCGCACGAGGTCGGCTGCGGCGAGGGCGAGCTCTCGATCCGGCTGGCGAGGCGTGGGCTCCGGGTGCGCGGGACCGACGCCTTCCCGCAGGTGCTCGAGGAGGCAAGGCGACGGGCGGCCGCGGCCGGCGTGGAGGTCGACTTCGAGGCCACCCCCGTCGAGCACCTCACGCCCGATCGTGACGCCGCCGAGCTGATCGTCTGCTGCGAGGTGCTCGAGCATCTCGATGACCCGAATAGGGCACTGGAGGTGCTCGCCGGGCTGGCGCGGCCATGGCTGATCGCGAGCGTCCCCCGCGAGCCTCTCTGGCGTGCCCTCAACG
>DATDKQ010000186.1:0-4315 GCA_036519915.1 Solirubrobacterales bacterium
AGCCCGTTTGGAGCATCGAGCCGATCGAGTTCGATCCGGAGCTGGTGGCGCTCGCCCGCGAGGCATGCGAGGGCGTGACCGGTACCGCCTACGAGCTGTCCAGCGGGGCCCTCCACGACGCCGCCTCGATGGCGCCGCATCTGCCCACGGCGATGGTCTTCTCCCCCTCGATCGCAGGCATCAGCCACGCGCCCGAGGAGGACACCGCCGAGCCCGACCTGAAGGCGGCCATCGAGGCCTTCGGCGACCTCGTCGAACGCCGCATCACAACTGCAAGCTGACTCGCGTGTTGGAGAAAGAGGCGCCGTTAGCTTGCGGCGCACTCGTCTCATATGGCAGGAGTCGCCTCACAACCGCATTGGCGCACACACGCCCCCAGCCTGATCGCACTTGCGATCGGGGTGGCGCTGCTCGCCGTGCTCCTGATCGCAGGGCGCTCGGTCGCCCCGTCCGCCGCCCAGGCGCAGGTCAGCTGTCCCGGGCAACCACGGGGACTCAGCCCGGCGACCTCCGGCCCGCAGAGCTTCACGATGATGATCCGGATCAACACCCAGGGGAACGTCGACACCTACACGAAGCCCGACGGCGGCATGGGCGGGCGAATCCGCCCCCAGGACATCTTTGTCCTCAACACCCGCTTCACGGGCAGCGGCCAGTTCCCGGCGATGACGGACGCGGTCGCCTCGACCCTCGCCGCCAACCTGCGCCCGACCTTCCCCTGCAATCGGATCATCGCCCTGAACGGCATGAGCTTCGACCCGACCGTCGCGGGCTATGCCTTCTCAGGGATCGCTGACCCCAACGTGTTCGCGCTGCTCACCGACTTCGAGAAGATCGACTGGAACGCGGGACGGGCCACCGATCCCTCCCGGCCACCCTGGCACGACAACTTCCCAAAGGCGTTCCCCCTCCTGCGGGGGTGGAACTTCGGCTTCACGTCCACCGTGGCGTCGAACCCCGTGGGCGGCGGCAAGCGAACCGGGCTCGCCCCGCAGGACAACAGCACCTGGAACTTCGGGCAGATCGCCCAGAACCTCAACAAGCAGAACGCCAGGCTCGGCGACACGAAGATCGGGCCGATGAGCGTTCAGACGCAGGACGCCTGCGCGAACGCCGGCTCAGGGGGCTTCGGCGCGCGCGCCAAGCAGCTGCGGCTCCACTACACGTTCAAGTTCATCACCAGAAAGGTGCATGTGAAGGGCAAGAGGAAGAAGGTGAAGAGGACCTTCCGGGAGCCGATCAAGAAGAAGGGCAAGCCGCTGCTCGGCAACACCGCCATGCAGCTCTCCTTCACAGACACACCGCAGGCCAGCAAGAGCCAGGCGATCCTGAGCACCTCGGCTGCCCAGGCCGCCGCCTGCGTGGGGCCCGCAATGAAGCAGGGCGTCGGGGCATTCTTCTTCTTCGCCTCGGACGACTCGATGCGGCTGCTCTTCCAGCAGCCTCAGATCAATGCGCTGCGGCCGGCGACCGCCGGCTCGGAGAACACCGGCGGCGTCGGCAGTCCGCACTAGCCCTATCCGGCTCGGGACACCACGGTCTTCGCCCGCAGGTCCGAGAGGGCCTCGGCCGCGTCGTCCCAGGCAACCTTCTTCGCCGTCATCGGGTCGGGGTCGAACTTGCCCTGGCGAATCAACTCGAGCACGTCCGGCATCAGCGTGCGGACGTGCGGCCGTCCCGTGACGAAGGTGACGCCCTGGGTGAACATGTCGAGCAGGGGCAGCGGAGTCGGCTCGAGGTAGATCCCGATGCTGGTGCAGATACCGTCGGCATCCGTCGAGCGCAGCGCGCATGAGATGCCCGCCGGGTCAGCGCTCGCGTCGACCGTGATCGGGTAGAAGCCGGCGCGGTCCGGGAACCCATCATCGAGCACGTTCGCGCCGAGCTTCTCGGCGAGCTCGCGGTCACTCGGGCGACCCCCGACGACGTCAACCCGCTCGGCACCGAGGGCGAGGGCGATCGCGATCGAGTAGAGCGCAATCGACCCGGCGCCCATCGCGATCAGCACCGGCGATCCGGGACGTGCCTCGAGCGGAGGGGCCACGCAACGCCAGGCGTCGGGGATGTTGTCCGAGAGGCTGGCCACGACGGACGGCTCCACGCCGTCTGGTATCGGGACGAGCATTGCGTCCGCGTAGGGGACGTTCACCGCGTCGCTCGCAAAGCCGCCAAAGGCCTGCGGTCCGATCGGCAAGCCGTACGTCGACAGCCTCGGGACCGACTCGCAGTTTCCGGGCTCCGCGGCCCTACAGCGGGCGCATTCCCCACAGGAGATCTGGAACGGGATGCTGACCAGATCTCCCGGCTTGACCGAGGTGACCGAGTCACCGACTTCGCTCACCGCGCCGACGCACTCGTGGCCGAACGCGAACGAATCCCCCACGGGAAACCGCCCCTGGACGAAGGCGGTGTCGATGTCGCAGGTGGCGAGCGCCACGGGACGAACGAGTGCCTGGCCGTCGCCCTCCAGCTTCGGGTCGGGCGCATCACGCCACTCGAGCTTCCCCTTTTCGACGAAGGTGAGTTGTCTCACGCCGGCACCTGCTCGCCGCCGGCGGCCGCCGGGACCTTCTCCTTTCCGGATCCCTCCTGTTCACGCTCGGCCTTGGCGGCCTCGCGGAGCTGCTCGAACCGAACCACCTGGCCGGCCGCTCCCCAGTTCCCGTCCGGCACCTCGTGGATCAGAACCCAGACCCGGACTCCGGCCTCGGCCCCCCAGCCCGTGGCGTCGAGGATGAGCTTGGAGGCGTCCTCGACGATGCCCGCCCTCCGCCGATCGCTGAGCGCGCCGGAGGGAATCGTGATGTCGAGGATCGCGTGCGGATCAGCAACCCCGTCGGGGGTCTGGATCGCCTCAGCGGGCAGCTCGTGCAAGTGGGCCCAGGTGATCGAGCGGAAGAACTCGGTGTCAGGCGCGCCCTCCCAGTGGAGAAGTGCGGCCCCGAGCTCGCGCATCAGCTCCGGCTTCTGCTCCTCGGAGAGGACATCGGCGGTGATCGTCAGGTCGAGCTTGGGCATTGGGTTCTCCTCGTCTGCGCTGTCGAGTGCTTGGGTTCGGAAGGCGGACGCAGAATATAGGGTTCGGATTCCGAACGCAGTCTCGCTATGCTGGCGCCGATGCGCGCCGCCGAGATCGCCGAACAGAGGTGCTCGATCGCCAGGCCGGCCGCCCTGCTGGGCGACCGCTGGACGCTGGTCATCCTCCGCCAGGCGTTCACGGGCACCAAGCGGTTCGAGGATTTCCAGTCGGCGCTCGGGATCTCCCGCTCCCTGCTCTCGGAGCGCCTCGGCCGTCTGGTCGACGCGGGCGTTCTGCGAAGGGAGCCCTACAAGGACGCCGTCCGCACTCGCGAGCGCTACAGGCTCACCGAGATGGGCCTGGACCTCTATCCCGTGCTGATGGCGCTGCGGGAGTGGGGCGACCGCTACATGGCCGAGGACGGCCCCCCGCTCGAGATCCGCCATCGGGGCTGCGGGGGCGAGCCGATCCTCGAGCTGCGTTGCTCCACCTGCGGCGAGCCGGTCGGAGCCCGCGATGCCGAGGCACTGCCAGGTCCAGGTCTCAAAGTCGCCTAGCGGCAGCTCCCGCTGCTACCCGACGTGCATTACGTCCCCGCCCATCTCGTCGAGGGTGTTCCCGATCGGCGGGATCGGGTTGTCCCGCAGGATGCGCGCCATGTGGAGCAGGTTGTGCGCGCACCACGAGCTGGTCCGCTTCGTGTAGGGGTGCTCGGGGCCTCCCGCATCGAGGTATGACGGACCGGGTCCCGCCTCGCCCACCCAGTAGGTGTCGGCGTTCGGGGGGACGACGCAACCGAGGTGGGTCATGTTGAAGAGGGTGGTCTCGGCGCTGGCGTGGGCGCCGTCCTCGTTGCCGGTGACGACCACGCCCGCCACCTTGTTGTAGAGCGGGTACTGGCCGACCTCATTGCGCTCGTTGTAGGTGCCATCGAGGCGCTCGATGACCATCTGGCAGACGGAGGAGCGCACCCCGAACCAGATCGACATCCCCATCAGCAGGATGTCGGCTGCCTTGATCTTCTCCAGGATCCCGGGCCATTCGTCCCCGTCACCCTCGTCGGAGCTGACACCGAACTTGATGTCGTAATCGACGGGACGAAGGAGCTCGATCTCCACACCATGCTCTTCCAGGAGCTTCAGGACCTGGTTCATGAGGGCCTCGGTGTTCGAGGTCTCGGGGGACTTCTTCAGCGTGCAGTTGACTCCGAGCGCCTTCAGGCCCGCGCCGGCATCCGGGCCGAGTGACTCCGCCATCTCTCCTCCTTGTGATCGGGCGACGCGTCTACGTCCCCTC
>DATDKQ010000187.1:0-5024 GCA_036519915.1 Solirubrobacterales bacterium
TTCTTCGATCCGGGCGAGGGCGGCGCGCCGCTCTACTACCAGCACCTGAGCTGGATCTTCTTCACCGGGACCTACCTCGTCTTCCTGCTGGGCCCGATCGGCGCGATCTCGGAGATCCTGCCCGTCTTCTCAGGCAAGCCATTGCTCTCCCGCCGGGCGCTGGCGATCTCGATGGCAGCGATCATGCCGCTCGGCCTGCTCGCCTGGATGCAGAACATGATGAGCGCCTCGATCCCGATCGGCTGGCTCTACGGCGCGATGCTGATGTCGATGCTCCTGGTGATCCCGATCGGCACGGTGTTCGTCAACTGGCTGGGGACACTGGCCGGGGGAGTGCTGCGGATGCGGGCGCCGCTGGTGTTCGCTCTGGCGGCGATCTCGACGCTCAGCTTCGGTCTCGTCATGGAGCTGATCCAGAGCGTGATCCCGGTCAACTGGCTGGTCGCGGACACCACCGCCTCGACCGCGGCCAGCGGCTACGTGCTGGTCGGTGGCCCGATACTCGGCGGGTCCGCCGCTCTCTACTACTGGTTCCCGAAGATGACCGGCCGGGTGATGGGCGAGAGCCTCGCGAAGTCGTCCGCCACGCTGATCGTGCTGGGAGCCCACGTCACCTTTATCCCCCTCTTCCTCGCTGGAGTCGAGGGGCAACAGGTGGACATCTTCAAGTTCTTCGAGGCCAGCGATGCGATCAACGCCATGAGCCTCAACGCCTACAACCTGATCGCGACGATCGGCTCCTTCGTGCTCTCGCTCGGGGTCGTGCTCACCATCGTCAACGCATATGTCTCGGTCAAGCACGGCGTGCGCGCCGGCCACGATCCGTGGCATGGCGAGACGCTCGAATGGTTCACGACCTCGCCTCCTCCGCCCCACAACTTCGACGTCGTCCCGGACGTTCGCAGCGACGAGCCGCTGCGGGATATTCGCGAGGCTGTGCGCCGCCGTGACGCCGCCGACGCCACGCCGACCGAAACGCGCGAGCCGGTAGCCTGACGCCATGGCCGGACCCGGTGCCGGCGGCGGCGGTGCAGGGCTCCGCCGGTTTCGCCGCTTGGCAGACCTCACCGCTGTTGTCACCTTCCTGCTGATCATCGTCGGCGGGGTCGTTCGCGTCAGCGACTCCGGGCTGGGCTGCGGCCCCGGCGGCAGCGGAACCAAGGGATGGCCGCTCTGCGGCGGCGACGTGATCCCGCTCGTCGGTGACGAGAACACCTTCATCGAGTTCTCGCATCGCCTGCTTGCGGCGGTCGTGGTGGTCCTGATCGCGCTGCTCTGCTGGCGCGCGTATCGCGACCTGCGGAACCGCAACGCTTGGGCCTTCCGCGGCAGCATCGCCGCCGGCCTGCTCGTCCTGGTCCAGGCCGGGCTCGGCGGGCTGACGGTCGAGCACAGCCTCAAGGACGGGCTGGTGGCGGCCCACCTCGGCACCGCGATGATCCTCTTCGGCCTGCTGCTCTGGCTCAGTTTCAAGGCGCGCTCCGAGGCGGCGGTGGAGGCCGACCAGCCGGTCCGGGCGCCGGTCCGTGGGCTGAAGCCCTACGCGGTGACGGCCGCGGTTCTGCTGCTCTGCGCAATCGTCGCCGGCGGCTACATGGCCGGGACCGAGGAGCGCGGAGTCAACGAGGTCGGCCCGAACATCGCCGGGGCCCATCTCGCCTGCGGGCATCAGTTCCCGACCTGCGGTGACGGGAAGTTCCTGCCCTTCGGCAACAACCGGCTGACCGATATCCACCTCACCCACCGCGTCTTCGTTTACGCAGCGACGCTCGCGATCATCCTCTTGCTATCCGTCGCCTTTGCGCGCGGCTCGCGCGACCGCCTGCTCCTGCTCGCTGCGTTGCTCCTGTTCGCCCAGGTCCTGCTCGGGGGGATGAACGTCTGGCTCGGCGAGCACGCGGCGCTGATCGTCGGCCACCTCATGGTCGCGACGCTGCTCTGGGCGGCCGTGGTGTCGATCGCCTACCGCCTCGCCTGGCTCCCGAGCCCCGCTCGGTCGGGCGAACGTGCCCCACGGGCCGAGGCCTCGGCGGCGCCGGCATGAGCGTTCATCTTCGGACCGGCCAGCAGCGGATCGGCCGGCGGCGCCGGCCGGGCGGCGACCACGTCTCGGTCACCCCTGACGATGCGCGGGCCCGCACCATGCGGGCGGCGATCGGGGTGGCGAACGACTACGTCACCCTGACCAAGCCGCGGATCATCTCGCTGCTTCTGCTCACCTGCGTGGCGACGATGTTCGTCGCGGACCCGGGGGGCCCCGCGCTCTCGACGATCCTCTGGACCTGCCTGGGCGGCTACCTCGCAGCCGGCGGCGCCGGGGCGATCAACCACTACATCGAGCGCGAGCGCGACGCCCGCATGGCCCGAACGGCCGACCGGCCGCTTGCGAGCGGGCGGATCGAGCCGCGGCGCGGTCTGCTCTTCGGGACGACTCTCGGCGTCGTCGCAGTGGCGCAGCTGTGGATCACCGTCAACGGGCTGACCGCGGCGCTCGCCGCCGCGGGACTGCTCGGGTACGTCTTCGTCTACACGCTCTGGCTGAAGCCGCGAACGCCGCAGAACATCGTCCTCGGCGGAGCCGCGGGGGCGATGCCACCGCTGGTCGGCTGGGCGGCAGCCACCGGCTCCCTCTCTGTGCAGGCGCTCTGGCCGTTCGCGATCGTCTTCTTCTGGACTCCGCCCCACTTCTGGGCGCTCTCCCTGCTGATCTCGGATGACTACGCGCGCACCGGCGTGCCGATGCTGCCGGTCGTCCGCGGCGAGACCACAACGCGCCACCAGATCGTCGCCTATGCGGTGCTGCTGGTCGCGGTGACGGTCGGGCCGGTGGTGACCGGCCTGTTCGGGACCCCCTACCTGATCGCTGCGCTCGCGCTGGGCGGCGGCTTCATCGGGCTCGCGCTCGTGCTGCTCGCCCATCCGACGCGGCAGGCGGCGCGGCGGCTCTATCTGAGCTCACTCGCGTACCTGGCGCTGCTCTTCTTGGCGATGGCCCTCGATCGGGCGCTATAGGCTTCCGGCCCGTGGACCGCGAGCGCGCCAGAGCACTCATCAAGTCAGGCATGATCGCCAGCTCGCTCGCCCTGCTCGTCTTCGCCCTGGCCTTCTACATCTCCGTCCTCTATCTGCGATGAGCCAGCCGCGGAAGCCGACCGAGTCGATCTACCTGCCCCGTCCGAGCGTCTATCCGGCGCTCCTGGCCCTTGGGCTGTCCGCGGTCATCGTGGGCCTTTACGCCTGGTGGCCCTACTCTGTGATCGGCGCCTGCATCGCGCTGCCATCGCTGATCGGCTGGCTGCGCGCCAACCGTGCCGAGATCGCGCGGATGCCGCGCCACCAGCGCACCGATACGGCGCCGATCCCGCTGTCGGTCTCTGTCCCCGAGGACTAGGGCGGCGACATGGACGAGGTCGCGCCGACCTCGGTCCAGCAGCGCACGATGTCCCGCATCGAGAGCACGCCGACGAGCTCGCCGCGATCGACGATGACCAGGTGGCGGATGCCGCGCTGGACCATCTCGTCGGCGGCCTGCTCGAGGCTCCAGTCGGGAGCCGCGGAGATCACGCTCTCCGACATGTGATCGGCGACCTTCTCGGTGTCCGGGTCCTTGCCGGTGCCGACGGCCCTCAGGATGTCGCGCTCGGTGATGATCCGCGGGCCCGGCGACTCGTCGTCGAAGACGAGGGCGGCACCGGTTCCCTTCTCGGTCATCTTGGTCGCCGTCTCCCGCAGGGTGTGTCCCGGCCCCACGGCCAGCACCACGCTCGACATCCCCTTGCGAACCTCCACTCGACCTCCTCAAGTGCCGTTCCGCGCAAGCTTATCCCACGCCTGGTGAGCTGCCGAGCGCTCGGGGGCGACATATAGGATTCCGGCCCCGATGAGCGACCTCTTACACGGCGGCCACCGGATCAACGGGCGGGCGATCTGGGTGGTCGCCACGATTGCCGCAGCCGCGGCCATGGTCGCCTTGACCGGCTGCGATCTCGGCCCCAAGCCGGACATGGCGAGGGGCCAGCAACTGTTCACGCAGAAGTGCGGCAGCTGCCACACGCTCACCGCCGCGGGGACCACCGCCCAGATCGGGCCCAACCTCGACTACGCCTTCAAGGAAGCGCGCGCCAACGGCCAGGACCCGGACACCTTCGAGGGCGTCGTCAAGGCGCAGGTCGAGAACCCGCGCCCCGCCACGCCGGAGCAGGTCAGCGTGTACATGCCCGCCGACCTGGTCACCGGGGATGACCTGAACGACGTCGCCGCATATGTCGCGAGCGTCGCGGGCGTGCCGGGCATCAAGCCGCCGGTCTTCGCACCGCCGCAGTTCTTCGCCACCAACTGCGGGGGCTGCCACACCCTCGCGCAGGCCGGCACGACCGGTACCACCGGCCCCGACCTCGACGACGCCCTGAAGGGGATGAGCGCTCAGCAGATCTCCCAGTCGATCACCGACCCGAACGCCACGATCACCCCGGGCTACCCGCCGAACGTGATGCCCCAGAACTTCGGCCAGACCCTCCAGCCAGACCAGCTCCAGGCGCTGGTCTCCTACCTCCAGACGGCCACGGGCGGAGGCGGGGGTGCAACCGGGGGCGGTGGCGCAACCGGTGGCGGCGGCAAGAAGTAGGCCCTGGCGCTAGCGCTCGGCCGGGTCCGACCCGTAGCGGCGCCAGTCCTGAATCAGGCTCCAGGTTCGCCAGAGGCCGATCGCGACCAGGATGACTCCGACGATCAGCCCGGCCAATGAGCCGAACAGCAGCGCCACCGCGATCACGATCGCGGCGGCGATGGCGAACATGATCAGGACGCGGAACATGTCCGATTCCCGCTTCAGGGGGTTGTGGGGCTGCGGTGTGGACGGCGAGGACACGAGGCGATCATAGGCGCGCGACAGCTGGCTCGAGTGCCACCTGACAGCTCCTAGAGCGCGGCCAGCGCTTCGTCCGCGAACAACTGGCGAACAACTGGCGAACAAGGATCGCCCGCTGGGGGACAGGTGCGGGCAAGGGACACCCGGAAACTGACCA